>JAIRRM010000165.1 GCA_031255975.1 Propionibacteriaceae bacterium
CACCGTCCGGTTGGCCGAAGCACCATCGTGGTGGGACGCGGTGGCCAACTGCCAAACCCTGGTGGAGCGGCTGGAGGCGATGTGCTCCCGTTTTCGGCCCGACTCCGAATTGAACCGGCTGAGGCGCGGAGCGCAGCTTCGACCGAGCGCCGAACTGGCGGCGGTACTGGCCGCCGCCGAAACCGCCCGTGTCGAGACCGCAGGGGCTTTCGACGCCCGTCGCCATGCCAGCATCGCCAATCGACCCGATCCCGCAGCACCTGATGCTCCCTACGATGTTGATTTGGGCGGTATCGCCAAGGGATACGCAGCAGATGCCGTCCGTGACCTTTGCCGTAGCGTCGGTTGCCGTGGCGCTTGCGTGTCTTTCGGCACTTCGTCGGTGAGCAGCCACGGCACCCGCGCAGCCGGCGACCCGTGGCGCATCGCGCTGCGCGATCCCGCCGGAGACCGCCGCACCGCCCTCGGGTGGCTCGAACTACCCGCCGAATGGTCGTTATCGGTGTCCGGGTTCACCGAGCGGGGGGTTCACATCATCGACCCCCGCACCGCCGCCCCGGCAAGCTCCGCCGTGATCCAAGCGGCGGTCGCCACACCGCGGGGAATGAGCGCTGAAACCTGGTCCACCGCCCTGGTGGTGCTGGGCGTGGCCGGTTTGGAAAACCTACTCGCGCACCACCCGAATGCTCACGCCGTACTGGTCACCACCGAGCAAGTGATCGCTACTCCAGGCTGGTTCCGTCGACTTCCCATCGCCAATCCGTGAAATCGGGTTGTGCTCGCCGCGACAAGAAGGCAAAGTTGAGCCATGGCATCAAAGGCGAGCACTATCACTTACAAGGTATCCAGCCCCGCAGACCTGCGCAACGTGGTCTTGGTGGGGTCTGCCGGGTCTGGCAAGACCACGTTGTATGAAAACCTGCTGAAAGCCCGGATCGCGGGCTATCGCGGTGAGAAGGAGGACCCGGAGCGCGCAGCGGCGCTGGCCCTGGCTTCTATCTCTAACAATGACGTCGTCATCAATCTGATCGACGCCCCTGGACATCCGGATTTCGCCGGTGAACTTCGCGCCGCACTACGCGCCTCCGACGCCGCGGTGTTCGTCGTCTCCGCCGCCGACGGCGTGGACGCCTCCGCGCAGATGTTGTGGAACGAGTGCCGCAAGGCCAACAAGCCGTGCGCCGTGGTGCTCACCAAACTGGACGCCGAGGACGCCGATTTCGACTCCGCCGTCGAGAATGTACGCGCCGCTTTCGGCGATGGGGTACACCCGGCGTACATTCCGCTGACGGACGCCAAAGGTACCATCATCGGTAACCTGTCGTTGCTGTCGCGCCGCGCGCATGATTACTCGGCTGGCGAGCGAGTGGCCCGTGATGCCACCGCCGACGAGGTGACCGTCATTGAGAACTTCCGTGGCGACTACGTAGAGTCCATCATCACCGAGGCTGAGGACGAGGAGTTGATGGAGTCGTACCTGATGGAGGAGGACATCCCCAACTCCACCATGGTTGATTCGGTGATGAAGGCCATGTATCACGGCACTTTCTTCCCCGTGCTGCCGGTGCTGGGCAACGGCGTGGGCATTGAGGAGCTTATCGGCCTCATTGAGCGTGGTTTCCCCACCCCGCTGCGTCGTCGGCTACGCAGCATCGCCGACATGAAGGGCGATCCGACGGAACTCGGCGACATTGATCCCGCCGCACCGCTCGTAGGCCAGGTGATCCGTACTTCTACCGACCCGTTCGCTGGGCGGCTTTCCATGGTGCGTATCTTCAACGGCACCCTGAAGGCCGATTCGCAGGTACAGATCGCCGGGCAGAAGGGACTTTTCGGCCTGTACGTCGACGAACACCACCCCGATCATGTCGAAACCGAACGCATCGGGCAGTTCCAGGTGATTCAGGGCACTGAGATGGTCGCCCGTAGTTCCGCCGTGGCCGGTGAGATCGTGCTGTTGCCGAAGCTCACCAAAGCCGAAACCGCCGACACCATCTCCTCCAGCGACAACCCGCTGGTGATCGAACCTTGGCCGACACCGACGCCGCTGTTGCCGATCGCGTTGCAGGCCGCCACCCGTAACGACGAGGACAAGCTTGCCACCGCGCTGAATCGGCTCACCGTCGAAGATTCGTCGGTGCTGTTGCAGCGCTCCGAAGGCACCGACCAGTTGCTGATCTGGACGATGGGCCAGGCACACAAGGATCTGGTGATGAACCGCATCAAGGACCGCTATAGCGTCAATGTCACCGAAGTGCCCGTCAAGGTGGCACTGCGTGAGACGTTCATCGCGCCCGCTCAGGCCACCGGTTCGCATAAGAAGCAGTCTGGTGGCCATGGCCAGTTCGGCGTGTGCCACATCCGTGTTGAACCGCTGCCGCGAGGTGCCGGGTTCGAGTTCGTGGATGAGGTGGTCGGCGGTGCCGTGCCACGGCAGTACATCCCCAGCGTTGAGAAAGGCATCCGTTCGCAGCTTGAGAAGGGCACCATCTCCGGCAATCCCATGGTTGACGTCAAGGTGATCCTGGACGACGGCAAATCGCACCCGGTGGATTCGTCGGATATGGCGTTCCAGACCGCCGGGCAGTTGGCGTTGAAGGAAGCCGCCACCGCGGACAAGGTGGCGTTGTTGGAGCCGCTGGACGACGTGACCGTCACCGTCGCCGATGAGTTCTTGGGCACGGTGATGACCGACATCTCCAACCGTCGCGGTCAGGTGCTCGGCAATGACCAGGGTGAGCCTGGCACCACCGTCGTACGGGCGCTGGTGCCGCAGAGCGAGCTGGCACGTTACGCCATTGATCTACGGGGTCTGGCGAAGGGTTCCGGCACGTTCACCCGCAGCTTCCACGGCTACGAGTTGATGCCGCCTGCCGCAGCCGCCGAGATCATCAAAGCGGCTCAGGCGAAGGGTTAGTACGGGCCAAGCGAGTCAGGGCGAGCAGAGACGAGTAGCAGAAAGGTGTGACGGATGGCTGCCGCCACTATCCCGGCGCGGAAACTGGACAAGCACTCCGCGAAGCCGCTGTATGCCCAACTTGATGCCATCCTAAGGGAGGCGATCTTCACCAAGAAGTACGCCGACACCGGCATGATGCCATCCGAGACAGAGTTGGCGGCCACCTATGGCGTGTCGCGCATGACAGCGCGCGCGGTAGTGACACAGCTTGTCAACGAGGGATTGGTGAAACGCATCCAGGGTAAGGGCACCTTTGTGGTGCAACCCAAGGTGGCGGCGCAGTCCCCGGCGTATGTCGGGGTACGGGAGCAGTTGGAGTCGATGGGCTATCACGTCACCACCGAACTGGTGGACTTCAAACTGGTCACCGCCGACCAGGTGCAGGCCAAGGCGCTAGGCGTGCCACTAGCCGAACCGCTTTTCTTCGCCAAACGTATCCGCAAAGCCGACGGCGAACCGATCAGCCTGCATCTCTCGTTCGTGCCCAAGGCGCTGGCCCCCACGCTGGCACCGTATGAACTGGAGAGCGAGCAACTCTGCGTCATCATGGAGCGCTCT
>JAIRRM010000192.1 GCA_031255975.1 Propionibacteriaceae bacterium
CGTTCCAGGTCTTCTCCGGGCGCATCCGTCTAAACGTTCTGCTTGGCTCCCGCGCTCACGACGGCCAGTCGCGGACGAGCCCAGTCTCAATTAAGTCCCCGTATGTCCTTGAGACGCAAACATACGAGCGAGCTTTCTAAATGAGGCCAGCTACCGGGCGGAAAGCTACACCCGGGCTGACCCTTCGATCACTGTTTAGGCAGCGAGAGCGAAGTCGGCCTGATTTGCATCGGCACTTATGGTTCGCAGACGTCGTTTACAAGATAAGTCTGCATCCTTGGCCCGCTTCTCCTGGAGCTACCGCTCCGAGTCGAAACCAATCACCCCCTATGGAATTGTCACAGCTATAACCCTATCCGCGTGCGGTTCATTCCGACAATCGCGTGGTCGCCGAGCCATGGCTAGTTAAACTTAGCCCGTAAAAACTTAGCCCGTGAGGCCGCCATGAAAATGCCTGTCGAAAGGAGCGTGTTCCCGGTGAACGTACCTGACACCTCCGATCCGGTAGCGGGGGCCGATTCGACCGGAATGACACCGTGAGGCTCATCGACGCCGCTCTCGACTTACTGCTGGGAGCCAGTTGCCACGGCTGCGAGCGTCCTGGAGCGTCGCCGTGCCCGGAATGCCGGGCGTTGTTGCGGCCGTGCCCGCAACAGGTGGCGCAGTCGGCCCAGGTGGGTTGTCCGGTGGTGGCGGCCATGAGGTATGAGCCCCCGGTCTCGTCTTTCATCATCGCCCACAAGGATCGCCAAGCGTGGCAACTGCGCGGGGTGCTGGGAGGGTTGCTGCTGGACACGTTACGTGCGCTTCCCACCGCCGAACTGCTGGTGCCGGTACCATCCACTCCCAGCGCGGAACGGGAACGGGGTTATGACCATACTCGTGCGCTGGCCGCGTACTGCGCCGCCAGGCTACACATTCCGGTGAAGCGAGTGTTGACCAGTCGCTCCGGCGTAGATCATGCCAAGCTTACGGCGGCGGAGCGGGCCGACGAGGTACGGGGGCGTTTCAGCGCCAGACCGGGGTGGGGGAGGGTCATCGTCGTAGACGATGTGATTACCACTGGGGCCACCGCCGCCGAGTGTGTCCGTACCTTACGCGCCGCCGGATACACGGTATCGGGTGTTGTCGCGGTGGCGGCTACTCCTGCCCCAGGGGGAAACGCAGCGCCCGGGTGCGATCAGCTACGGTGATTTACGCCAGGCCACGGCGAGCCGCCCGAAATCAGCCGCGCGTTCACCCGATGCCGGGTAGCGTGTAGCTATGACCCGGGCCGCGAGCCCCCAGGCTCCAGCCCTGACACGTAAAGGAGCAGTCATCATGGATGTGAACATCTCCGGTAGGCATATCAACGTCACCGATGAGGTACGCGAGGCGGTAACCCAACAACTGAGCGAAACCATCGACAAGCTTAAAGGCAATGTGATCAGGGCAGATGTCGAGTTCAACGGGGTAGAATCCGGTTCTGACAAGGGAGTTCGCGTTGAAATCACGCTGCGGGGCAAAGGGCCGGTGGTGCGGGCCGCGGGCAGCGCGGCCGAGAAACTCATCGCCTTTGATGTGGCGCTGGAGCATCTGAGGGCGCAGTTGCGCAAAGCGGCTGACCGTCGTAAATCGCATCGGGGATTGCGAGTCCAAGAATTCGCCGAGGCATTCGCCCCCATTCCCACTCCCGCACCCGCCGTCGTGGCGACGACCGCCACTACGCTCACCCCTAGCGCCACGACTATCCCGCCGAACGAGCCGCCCGACACGCGCACGATCGCCGGTATCGCGGTGGAAGGCGACGGCCCGCTGGTGGTGCGCGAGAAATCATTCACGTCGGCCCCGCTCACCTTGGAGCAGGCGCTGGACGAGATGGAGTTGGTCGGGCACGATTTCTTCCTCTACGTCGATGCTGTCACCGGGGCACCCAGTGTCGTCTACCGTCGTAAGGCGTACGACTACGGCGTGCTGCATCTGAAAGTGAGTGCATGAGAAGGTGAGCGCGTAAAAAGCTGACTGGCCGGGTGGCCACCTAGCCGGAATATCTTCACCTGCCATCGACGCTGTGCGACTGCTGGAACAGTTGCCGGTAGACTGGCTATGCCCCGCGCTGTCTGGGGCGTTGACAAGTGAGGACGAACCCGACGTGAGCTTCTTGGACAAGTTGTTGCGCATGGGCGAGGGGCGCATCGTGAAGCGCTTCGCCGCCGTCGCCGCCCAGATCGCCAGCATTGAACCCGATTTCAAGGCCATGAGCGACGCGGAGTTGCGCGCCCAGACGGCGGACTTCCGGGCTCGTATCGAGCGCGGTGAATCGCTGGATTCGCTGCTAGTGGAGACGTTCGCCACCATGCGCGAAGCCTGCTGGCGGGTGCTCGGCAAGCGTCCGTTCGACGTGCAGATGATGGGTGGCCAGGCGCTGCATGAGTGCAACATCGCCGAGATGAAGACCGGCGAGGGTAAAACCATCGTCGCGCTGATGCCGAGCTACCTAAACGCGCTCAGCGGCAAGGGCGTGCACATCATCACCGTCAACGACTACCTGGCTAAGTACCAAAGTGAGCAGATGGGACGGGTGCATCACTTCCTCGGTCTCGATGTGGGCGTCATCTTGTCGCAGATGGACCCGGCCACCCGCCGCCGCCAGTACAACGCCGATATCACTTACGGCACCAACAACGAGTTCGGTTTCGACTACCTACGCGACAACATGGCGGTGCGTCTCGAAGACTGCGTGCAGCGCGGCCACCATTACGCCATCGTGGACGAGGTGGACTCCATCCTCAT
>JAIRRM010000151.1 GCA_031255975.1 Propionibacteriaceae bacterium
CCCCGCCGATCCGGGCGATCCGGCGCAGGTGAGCGCCCCGGAGTTGATGGTGGTAGGTGACTCCGATCAGTCCATTTACGCCTTTCGGGGTGCCACCATCCGCAACATCCTCGACTTCGAGCAGGATTTCCCCGGTGCCGAAACCATCCTGTTGGAACGCAACTATCGTTCCACCAAGACGGTGCTGGACGCGGCGAACGCCGTCATCTCTCAAAACGCCGGGCGGCCAGTTAAGACCCTCTGGACAGATGCCGGGCTGGGTGATCGCATCGAGGCTTACGCCGCGCGGGATGACCGCGACGAGGCCCGTTGGATTGTGCAGCGCATCGCCGAACTGAGCGCTGTCAAGACCGGGCGCTACAACGAGATCGCGGTGATGTATCGCACCAATTCGCAGTCGCGTTCCATTGAGGACGAGTTCGTGGCGCGCGGGGTGCCGTACCGGGTCATCGGCGGGGTGCGCTACTACGAGCGTCGTGAGGTACGCGACGGTTTGGCGTACCTGCGGGCCATCGTCAATTGGGACGACGACGTGAGCGTGCGCCGTATCCTCAACACCCCGAAACGAGGCATTGGGGCGAGCACGGAGGCCGCCATCGCCGATTTCGCCAGCCGGAATCACATCAGTTTCGGTGCCGCCTGTGATCGGGCGCTTGACATCGGGCTTGATAACCGGGCGTACCACAAGGTGCGCTCGTTTGCGGAACTCATGGCCGAGCACCGCGCCATGTTCAACGGTGCGGTGGTGGCGTACGACATCGTGGCGTCGGTGTTGCAACGCTCCGGGCTGCTGGACGATCTGCGCGGCTCCGTCGATCCACAAGACGAGGGACGGCTGGAGAACCTGGAGCAGTTGGTCACCCTGGCGGCTCAGTTCGTCGCCGACGTGAACGCGCAGACGCAGTACGAGGGTTCTGCCGCCTTGGCCGCCGAATCGCCCGAAGGGGCGGAACCGAGCGCGGCGGACTCTTTGGCGGCGTTCCTGGAACGTATCGCGCTGGCGTCTGACACCGACCAGATCCCCGACTCCGGTGACGGAGTGGTGACCATGATGACGCTGCACGCCGCCAAGGGCCTAGAGTATGACGACGTGTTCATCGCCGGTTGGGAAGAGGGGCTGTTTCCGCATTCCCGTTCCATCGACCAACCAGACGAACTCGCCGAGGAACGGCGACTGGCGTACGTCGGCCTCACCCGCGCTCGTAAGCGGTTGCATCTCACCTTCGCTGAGACTCGGCTCACCTGGGGAACCCCGACATCCAATCCGCTATCGCGCTTCATCAAAGACATCCCGGCGGAACTTATCAAATGGGTGCGCGAGCCCCGTGGTCCGCTGGACACCGGCTACGACGACAGCACCAGCAGACGCATCGCGTGGCGTGATCGTCACGGTGACGACTGGGACGATTCGGCTTTGGATGGGCACCGGGAATCAGGCCGGGTGTTCGGCGGGCGCTCAGCTCAAGTTGGTGGTTCGGGCCGAGCTAGCTCGGCGCGCCCGAATGGTACCAGAGATTTCGCGGTGGGTGATCGGGTGAGCCACGCCACATTTGGGCTGGGTAAAATCACCGAAGTGGTAGGCAAACCGGGGGAACAGCAAGTCACCGTCGATTTCGGTTCTGTCGGAGTGAAACGATTGGCAGTACGATATGCCCCATTGGAACAATTATAATGAGCAAATGAACCATGAGACCCAGTAGTGCGACTAGGCTGCTACCGTGACACAGGGTGGAATCCTCAGCGGAAAAGTTCCGGACGACACTCTGTTGGTGCTAGCCAAGATCGGGGTGTGGTTGCGGGTGGCGACTGCGCTCTTGATTGTTGTGGCGTGTTCCGTGGGGGGTTCTTACCCGGCAGCCGAGTTGTGGTTCGCTGTCGGATGTCTGCTGCTGTCATTTTTCGGCGTGTTTTCTGGTTGGCGAGACGGATTTGTGTCTGTCGCTGCCTTACCGCTTGTGGTGATGGATGTCGCCGCTGCCGCTGCCATGGCGGTGGCAGCCGAAATGCATGGGCTCTCCACGGTCTATTTGTGCTATGTGCTAGTGCTGCATGGTTTCGCCGGTAAGAGGGGGTTCCTGGCCGTCGTTTGGATCAGCGCCGTCGCTTCGGGCTTGGCGATGTTGTTGGTCAGGGTGATCAGTGGTGTGGTGCCAACCTTCACCGAGGTCGTCGAGGTTATCGGCTTGTTGGGCATGGCGATAGCCACCGCCTACATCGGGTATTTTGCGGCGCAGTTGCTCTCACGTAGTCGAATCTTCTGGAGCAAGCTGGTGATGCTGGCGACTGACCAGGGCCGCCAGGAGGCGCGTGCGCAAGTCATGCGAGACATGCACGACATGGTGGTCAAGGATCTTCATGGTTCGATGATGCTCGCGGAGGTGCTGACGGCTGATCTGGACGGACGTGACGATCCAAGCGCGGAACGGGCCCGGGAAGTGGTTACCGGAATCGCAACCGCGCTACGTTCATCCCGCGCGCTGGTTTCCGAGTTACGCGAGGAATCGCAGTCGAGTGGTAGCGACCTGGAGGGTCGCATCAAGGTGATCGCCGCGCGCTATCCGGAGTTTCACACTCTGGTTGATGTCAGTTCCAATGCTCTGGTAGAGGTGGGTGGCGATGGCGACGGCATCGTCAGAGCCGTGACTGAACTGCTTGAGAACGTGCATCGCCATGCCAAGGCGACTAGGGCTGAAGTGACAGTCGGAGTCGATGGAGTGCGGGTGGTTGCTGCGGTGCGCGATGATGGTATTGGCATCGGCGATGTTGACTGGCAGCAGTTGGAGGCATCGAAACACTTTGGTCTACTGGGTCTCAAAGAGACCATGGAGGCACGCGGCGGCGGCATTGTGGCAGAGTCCGCCGGTGTCGGCACAGTAGTTGAGTTCTGGTTCCCTCTCAGGAGAAAGTGGTCTGTTTGATGAGAGTATTGATAGTTGACGATAACGGCGTAGTGCGCGCTGGGTTACGGGCCAAACTTGGCCAGATGCCCGCCGTGAAATACGTGGCTGAAGCCGCTGATGGTGTTGCAGCGTTGGCAATACTGGCAGAAGAGTCATTCGATGTGGTGTTGCTCGATGTACGTATGCCTCGGATGAACGGACTGGAGGTGCTGGATGCCATCAAAGACACCCCCGTCATCATGCTCAGCAACTCTGAGGACGAGACCACGGTAAAAAAGGCGGTTTCCAGTGGTGCCTCCGGGTATCTGACCTTCAGCACGCTCTCCGACACCGAGTTGGAGTCGGCGCTGAATGTCGCCGTGGGTGGTGGCTTCATATTGTCGTCAGTCGCCGCTGCCGCGATGTCGGGAGATGTCGGCATGGTGTTGCCGTTGCCGGGCGATATCTCCAGAAAAACGCAGGAACTTGGGCTCACTCCCCGAGAGGGAGAGGTTTGCCACGAACTGTCACTGGGGCTGTCCAACGAGCAGATTGCGGAGCGGCTTGAGTTGTCACCGCGTACGGTGCGCAATCATCTGTTCAGCATCTGCACCAAACTGAACGTCTCCAGCCGTGGCGAAGTTGTAGCGGTGTGGCTAGGAATCAGAGATCGCCATGAAGCAGCAGCAGGGGGGGGGGGGGGGGCGGGAAAGCAAAGCAAAAAGTTAGCCGTGAAAACGGCGGCAATACGATAGTGTCTAAGGG
>JAIRRM010000175.1 GCA_031255975.1 Propionibacteriaceae bacterium
CCGCCTCGGTATCCACATCGATCAACTGGTATTTGATCGAACTCGAACCGCAGTTCAGCACCAAAATCGGCTTCATCGCCCCTCCGTATTTCATAGCGTTGCAGATAGCAAGACTACTGGATATTCGAGGCACACCCTCCACGGCTAACGCGCCCCACCCCGCCATGACCGGGGAAAGCCGCGAGCCACCTTGGAGCCTTGCTCCCCCACCGGGGGGTGCGGGGCTTGCCCACGTCTTCACACCAGGAAGAGCCAACTAAATCGGGGCCGTGATCTCCACCGGAACGTCAAAGTCGTAATACTCGCTGACGGTAGTCATGGGGATCCCCTGGGAGATCATCATCATCTCGGCACGGTGTATCCGGTTCGCATCGTCAAGCCACACGTTCACGGAATCGACGGTGGCACCTTCGGCGGTTCCTTCGCAGTCACTGACACGCAGGTGCTGTGTCTCGATCCCATTGATAGTCTCGGTGCCGACCACCTCCACGGTGCCAGTGCCGAACACCGCTATCCAGTACTGTTCGCCCATCCCATCCGAGGGGGTCACTTCCAGATCGGTTCCGGGGGTCGCCTGCCACTCACCACCGGCGTAACGCATCCAGCTATTGGTACCTATGTTGATGACCTCAAGGGACTGCCCATCGGCCACCATGACGCCCTGCGACTTTGGGTTGGCGGGGTCGGTGAAGTCGACGCTAATATCCACCGATACGGTAGTCAGCACCGATCCGACGCTGGCACTGCTGAACACCCACATCTTGACATATCTCAGGCTTCCCGTAAACGCGCTGATCCGCGCCGCCAACTCCGCCACGTCGCTGCGGGGCGCGTCTGAGGTGACTACCGCAGAAGTGGGGGCTGTAGTGGGGGCTGTGGTCGGTGCGTCGACTGGGGTGGTCGTGGGGTCGCTCGGATCATCACTGCTACAGCCGACAAGTGTGAGCGTCAGCGCCACGGCGACGACGAGGGCTTTAAGATTACGCATCGGGTTCCTTTCGCTGGGGTACGCGTCCCCATACTATCGGCAATTAAGGTTCGTCACCGGGAACAACCTTCACCGTACTGCGTCCACAGCCGCCGGTACGCCATCTCCATCGCACCGAGCCAACCACTCAGCAGATGAATAGGCCCGGTCAACCCGATTTGCTCTTGGTCCAGCCCTCAAACGAAAAGCCGCGACAGGTCGGTTTTGCTACTGCGCCTGCACTGCGGTGATGGCGATGGTAGAGACGATATCGTCTACCATCGCGCCGCGCGAGAGGTCGGTTACGGTCTTTTTCAGTCCCTGCAAGATGGGGCCGACGGCAACCGCACCAGAGGTGCGCTGCACCGCCTTGTAGGTGACGTTACCGGCCTGCAGATCGGGGAACACAAACACCGTAGCGCGACCGGCGACCGGCGAACCCGGCATCTTGAACTCGCCGACCTCCGGGTCAATGGCGGCGTCAAACTGCAACGGGCCATCCACCGCAAGGTCAGGGCGGCGCTCCCGTACCAACTCGGTGGCTTTGGCCATCATGTCCACGTCCGGGCCCGCGCCAGAGGTGCCAGTGGAGTACGAAAGCATCGCCACGCGCGGCTCTATGCCAAACGCGGCGGCGGTATCAGCCGTGGAGATGGCGATGTCCGCCAGTTCTTCTGGGTTGGGGTTCGGGTTCACAGCGCAATCGGCGAACATCAACACCTGATCTTCCATGCACATGAAGTAGGAGCCACTCACCACCTTCACGCCGGGCTTCGTTTTGATGATCTCAAACGCGGGACGGATGGTGTTCGCGGTGGTGTGAGCGGCACCAGACACCATGGCGTCGGCGTCACCGCAGTACACCATCATGGTGCCGAAGTACGCCGGGTCGGTGAGCTTGGCTACGGCATGTTCGTACGTCAACCCCTTCGCCTGACGCACCTCGGCCATAACAGTCGCGTATTTGGCGATAAGGGCTTCGTCGCGCGGTGAAATAATCTCCGCCTGGGAGATGTCGAGCCCCAACTCGGCGGCACGCTCTCGTACCTCGGCCTCCTCGCCCAACAACACCAGATCGGCCACATTGCGCTCCAACACAATCGCGGCTGCGGAGAGCACCCGGGCGTCCTCACTTTCAGGCAGCACCACGCGCCGCCGGTTGGTACGAGCCTGTTCCATGATGTCGTACTCGAAACGGTGCTGGGTGCGCAGGGCGCGACGCGGGGCGTCCAATCGCCGCATGATCTCGGGCATATTCACGTAACTCTGCAACGCCAAATGGATTTCACGCACTTTACGCGGCGTGGCCATGGCAAACCCCTCCACTTCGGAGAGCACCCGTGCCACGGAGTAAGTGTCAAGTGGGCTGGTGGCGATGGGCAGATCGAGATCGATGCCGTCGATGATGCGGCGTACCTGCTTCGGGATTTTATAGCCGCCCACCAGCACCAACGCCGACAGCTTCGGCATACCCTCGGCCTTCTGGCTGAGCAACACGCCAGGCAGCAGATCCACCCGGTCGGACGCCATGATGAGCGTGGTCTCGTCGGTGATCCGCGACAGCAGGTGGGGCAGCGTCATGCCGGACACCGCGACATGCAGGCTCTCACGGGTGAAGGCGTCGGGCGCGCCACGGGCGATGGCGGCGTGAATGGCGTCGAACTGCATCTGCACGGTGGGTGCGGAAAGCAACGCGTCTTCGGGCATGACACCCACCAGATGCTCTTTCAGGTCGCCCAGTTCGGCTTTGATCTCCTCAATGCGTTCGCTGTCAACGCGGCTGGCCACCAACCCGGCGATGTGGTTGTGCAGCCGGACGAACTCGTCGATGGTGTAGTGCCCGGCGCGTAACAACTGCTCCGGGGTTTTGTTGCGTCCGCTGATGAGCGCCAATACCGGGGTGTCGAGATTGGCGGCGATACGCGCGTTCAGGGTGGCCTCGATGGGGGTCGATACGTCGGCGAAATCGGAACCAATCACCACGATGGCGTCGTAATTGACGCGCAACGCGCCCATCTGGGTAATCATGGTGGAGATCGCGGACTCCTGATCGGCGGCCATCTCCTCGTAGGTGACCCCGACCGTGGTCTCAAACGGTTGATCGAGTTTTGCGATCTTGATGATGTTCTCGGTGATCTTGTCGGCGCTGCGCGTGAGCACCAGCGGACGATACACGGCGACACGCAAACCTTCGGCGACCCAGGCTTCGGCGATGCCCAACGACAACAATGACTTGCCCACCCGGGCCTCGGCGGCGGCTACGTAAACAGTTTTGGTCACGCTCTTAACTCTATCGGTGGTGGCGGGATGGCGGAGGCATCTAGGCTTGAGGCCATGGACACACCTGGTATCGGCTCCCATGTGGCAGCCGCCGACCCGATAAACGAGGCCCGGGCTCGCAACGCCGACATCGTACAGTTCTTCCTCGGCTCCCCGCAGCGTTGGACGGCACCAGCGGTGTCGTATCCAGGTGGGGCCCCGGCGCTGCTAGCCGATACCACCGCCGCCGGGATCGGCGTGTATATCCACGCCGCATACCTGATTAATGTGGCTACGTCCAACAACAAGGTACGCATCCCGTCCCGTACCCTGCTGCAAGCCACCTGCACGTTGGCCGGCCAGATCGGGGCCCGTGGCGTGGTGGTGCATGGCGGCACAGTGCAGGAAGGCGATGACCCCGGCATCGGTTACGAAAACTGGTATAAAGCCATCGACGCGCTGGAAACCGATGTGCCGCTACTCATTGAGAACACCGCGGGTGGGCAGCGCTCAATGACGCGCCACATCGATTCGATCGCCCGGCTGTGGCAGCGGCTGAGTGCTGCCAAGGCGTTTGACAAGGTGGGATTCTGCCTCGACACCGCCCATGCTTTCGCCTCCGGTGCGGAATTGGAGACGGTAGTTTCACAATTGGTGCCCATTGTGGGGCAAATCGGCCTGATTCACTGCAACGATTCGCAAACCGCCGCCGGTTCAGGTGCCGACCGCCACGCCAACTTGGGCACAGGTCAGATTCCACCGGACGAACTGCTCGCCGTGGTTCGTCAAGCGCAGGCCCCCGTGATCGTGGAGACTCCGAACGGCGCCGAAGCCCAGGCCGCCGACGTGGCTTGGCTACGGGCACACCTGTAGCAATCGCGGCGCACCGCGTTTAACCCCAGCCGGACATCAGCGACCGAACCCGCGCCGGGGCGCGCCAGCGCTCGTCTTACTAAGCCCCTATCGAGAGCGACTAACTATCAGATCGGCGTACCCGGGCGAGCACTCCGGCACCGGTAACGACCGTCAGCAAGCCCAACAACGCCATCCAGGGTTCGGTAAGTGAACCACCGGTACCGACATCCGGCGCATCGCTAGCCACGGTGAAACTCAAAGGCACGTCCAACACCGAACCATTCGGGCCCATGAAACGCAGACTCGCCGTATAAGGCTCCGCCCGGTAAGCCAACCCAGCCACTGGCCTGATCTTGATTGTTCTCACAGCGTGCAAGTCAACGTACTCATCGGTCAACGCACCGGAAGTAATCTCGAAAACGGCCGCGTCGGTGCCAACCAATGTCGTCGTGTAATAGTCCGGCAAAAACTCGTTGGCAAAAACTACATTCGCTGTAGCCAACGTCACGTAGCCATAGGTCGCCGAAAAATCTACCTGACTAGGAGTAACTTTCCAATCAACCGTCAGATCGAAATCAGTTTGCCCTTCCTGAGGCCTGTCTAAAATAGACTCCCAATCCGAGACAGTTACCTGATACGTCTGCCCAGCCACAAGGCCACTTAGCTGATAGGCAACCACATTGGTGTAGCGGTAGTAAGCCCAATCCACGGCTGCACCGCCATCGATTGTGACCACGCCCCGGTTGTTTTGGTGCTGAGCATCCGCAACCTCTCTGTTGAAAGCAACAAACAAGAGATTTCCTTCTCGCGCGACGTTCGTCACCACTAGTGCAGCACCATTGTCCGCGACATCAACGATAACGTAGCCGTCATCGCCACTGCCATACTCGTTAACAGCGTGAAGATAAATCCTGTTGTTCGACATTCCGACGACCAAATCATCAATCGGAATGGTCAAACTGGTCGTCGTGGCGTTGGTGCCTGGCGCGGTTCTGAAACCAGCGGCGATGGGCATGTTAACCGAATACTCGTAATGAGTGATCGCGCTGCCGCCGTCTGAACCAGGCTCCCAGGTCAGGGTCACTCCACTCGCATCGTTAGCCACCACGCTCAGATTCCGCGGCCACTCCGGTCGCCGATGGGGTGTCGTTGTCGCCGACGCAGCCACACCGTACTTACCAGCGACAACCGCCCGCACTTTCAAGGTATTCTCCTGCACGAAAGCTAACTGCCAACTCCCCAGGGTATAGCTGGTCACGTCCCCGACGTTGAACCACGCACCGCCGTTATATTCCGAAGCACTGATCTGGTAATTGGCCGCGTTCTCGACCGCGTCCCAGCTCAGCAGCACCGCGTCACTTGCAGGCTTGTTTTCTGCTTGGAAGTTCGCAGGCGCAGGCGGCTCCGGCACTTCAGCTACGTCTGCCGCGTTATCGCCGTCTATCGTGCCGTTGTTCGCAACGTCTCCCTCGACCACACCGTTATTCGTCAAAGTGCCATTATTCGTAACAGTGCCGTTATTGATGAGATTGCCGTTATTCGTAACGGTCTGCCCTTCCCGGATGGCCTGGTTCACCCCAGGCGCAATCACCAACGTTCCCGAGCCACCAATTTCCGTGCCTGCTGCGTCGATACCGGAACCGCCCCTAACCTCGACAGTGCCACCGGCAATCTCAATCGAGGTGTTCGTGCCTCCATATCGGCCAATTGCCGCGCCGGCGGGGTTTTCAGCTACCACGCTGCCGCCCGTGATCGTGACTGCCGTTGGCGGCACTCCGCTTTGCGTCGCAGCAGCACAGCCAATAGCAGCACCGGTAGAGAACTGCGATCTCGCGTAAACATCTCCTCCACTGATCAAGATTGTGCCGCCACTACCTTGATCGCCGCCGCCGATCGCAGCGCCAAACTGCCCGCTGACCGCATTAATCGTCCCACCTTCGATCATGATCGCACCCGCGCTATCAGCCACCTGATACGAACCCGAAATGCCGTTACCGCCACCGATAGCCGCGTCGTATGAACCTTGCGCCGTAGCGTTTAGCGTCCCGTCGGTAGCACCCTCCCCTGCGGCGCTGGTTATCGTCAAGCTGGCCCCCACCGGTACATGGATCGCCGGACGACTACCGCCTGTTAGCGTATTCGTCCCCATCAACCGCAGTGTCAAGGTCGCACCCGCCACCTCGATCGGTGCAAGCGACGTCTCAATACGCGCACCGTCAAGTGTTACGGTCGCCGTCGAGCCACTCGCAATCACCAGACGGTTAACTGTCGTCTCACCAATCACCGTCACCTCATCACTACCCGTGATGGTGAAAACACCACCGGAGAAAGTCCAACCCGTACCGCTGGTCACACTCGTATCCGACACATCAATCGTCGCACCGCCACTCGCCGCATAAGCGGGCTGCAAGGCGCTACCCAAAGGCACAAGGCACCCCCACAGCAACGCAATAGCCGTAGCTATCCTGACCGGGCGACCGCTCGTTTTCATCATCTTTGTCCTCTAATGGCGTAGTTTCTTGGCAACTAACCGACTAATCCCCGGGGTGGTCGTAGCTCTTGGGAAAAGCACAATTTTCATCATGGTACCTCTTAGAGAACTCGGGGATACCTATATTCAGTCATCCATGCCTATACCAATCATTGCGACACACATTTGTCCAGCTACGAGAACATGCAGCACGCGCCAGAGAACCACCGTCATCCCCGTAGCCAATGGCGCGTGAAGGGACAAACGGGCACCGCGCCCGCTCCCCCACGGGGCACGACAACCACAACGGCGGGGAACCTCCGGGACACGAGCGCCCGCTTACGCGGAACGTACATCGTCACCGGCCGTAGTTTGGGGCCGCAAGCCGCGCGACCCCAAACTACGACTCGACTAGGCGGCGTGCTTGCCGTCAGTCGGGCGGCGGCGGGAGACCGCCAACAAACCGGTACCACCGCAGGCGATCAGCGCCGAAAGTGGCCACAACAACTCCAGCGCCCCAACGGAACCGCCGGTGGGAACACCGAGACTGTCGGGGGGTGTCTCGGACACGTTCGGAATAACCCCAACTTGCGGTGCCAGCACCTCGATACGATGCACCGAACTCTCATAGCGAATTGACAACGCCGGGAAACCCTCGTTTGAGCGATGGTTACACACCAACTCGTGCTGCACCGTGATGGTGGCCACACCGGGGGCCAACGCCTCAATCTGGTGTGTCACCGGATCGTAACTCACCACGCTCGGGTCGGAGTTGTGATACGAGGCCGCCGCACCAAGTGGAACTCCGGTCGCCGGATGACTGGCGTGTTGCAACCCCAATGTGTCACCGACCTCCAGTTGATGCGCCGTCGCCAACTGCGAGGGGTCAATCTCGACGGTGGTCACGTCGCTCAACATCACATGCTTGATTTCACCGGGGTTAAGGCGCAGGGTGAACGAGCCGTACGCCTCAATGCTGTCGAGCAATGTGAATATCCACCGATGCACCAACACCTCGCGGATCTTGGCGATCAAATTGTCAAAAAGCAGGTCGGTGTCGATAGACCCGAGGTCGATGCGCGCCACCGGATCCAACGTCAGCAACCCCAGCGGAATAGTGCCGAGTGAGAACTCGCCCGGGATCACACTCAGCGCCAGATCGGCGATACGGGCACCCAGCCACGAGATCGCGTCGTTCAGGGCACCGATATTCATCATGCGATCCAGCGCCAAAATCACCAGCCCGCCCAGCGAGTCGTACTGTGAGTTCCAAGCGGCACCGCTGGAGGTCACCATGTCGCGGAACCGCTGCGCGTTCCCCGCGCCCATAACCATGTCCAGGGTGACATCTGTGAGACCGCCGTTTATCTCATACGACTGGTTGACGTAATTGAGATACGAACCCGCCACCACATCGGCCGCGCTGATGGTGGTTTCAGTTCCGTCGCGCAAGCCGTCGAAAGCGTAGCCGAACGAGTACGCCACGTCGCGGCTGAAGCTGTAATCCAGGGCAGGCCAATCGACAAAACTGAGCAAGTCGGTAAGCGGAATATCAACGGTGATACCGGCCAGGAAGTCGTTAACGATCGGTTGGATAATCGCGGAGATGGTGTCACCGATGGCTTGGTCAATCGCCGCTCCGATGTCGTCCACCGCGTCGTTGAGCAGTTCCCTCGCGGCATTACCCAGATCGATCACCCCGACCTCCGCCAGCCAGCCGAGAACCTCCAGTGCCCATCCTGGGTTGTACAGCGTGGCGTCGGCCGCGCAACCAGCCGACCAACTCGGAAGCCCTTGATAACAATCGAGTACGCTCTGGTAGCGCTCGTTGCCGGATTGCCAGGCGGGGAGAGTTATATTCTCGTATACCAACAACGCGGCTGAATATGCCGGCCAAACGATAGTGTCGTACTCCGCCCGGCATAACGTCAGCGCAAGGCCGCCCTTCCCCGCGCAATACTCATCCCGGGTTCCCGGGTTCGTCGGCGGTTGCGGCATCGGATCGGTGAACGGAGGAGGCGGCCCCGGCTGCGGCGGATATGAATCCAGCGGCTGCTTCAGCCCGGAAAGGTCGATGGCATCCACCCGTATCGCCATGTCCCACAGGTCAATTTCCCAGTTCACCGGCTTACCGGCGAGTGCGTCGGCGATGGCTTGCACGGTGGGATCAGTTGCCGTGGGGTTCAACTCCAGCGAACCCCGCAGTGTGATGCCCCGTAGCACATCCAGCACATCCTGGCCACTGAGCGAAATCTTGGGGTTGGCACCTGGCTTGACACGGATACCCGCCTCCAACTGGGCGGTCACCGAACCCAGCGCGTCCGCGAACACGTATCCGACCTCGGTATCGGAGATTGGGCAGTCGGTGATAGCGATTGTCACCGTGCCGTCCGGGTTATTCGTGATCTCAATGTGCGCTTCGGCGTGCGGGTCGACGCTCGTATCACCGATAGCGGAGACCTCGGGAATCAGCCCCTGGTTTTCCAACCAGGCGATGATGGCCGCGGCGTCCACCTGCCCACCGGTGATACCAGCCACCTGGTCATTGATCCACCCGGCGACATCGCCGTATCGCGCCAACTCACCAGGCAACGGATAGTTCAGCATTTGCCCGGAGACGTTGGTCGCGCCGAATGTCTGCGCTCCGCCCAACGCCGCAGTGAACAGCAGCGAACCCGCCACCGCCCCAACTACACCTCTAAATAGTCGCCGTTTACCGGTTGTCATGATTCATCAACTCCATCGTTGCCGTCGTAAACACCTCAGCCCGAAGCCGGGAAGCGAACACCTGCCACTCCACGGTGCCGCACTGATGCCAGTGTATAAAGAACTACTTAAATTAGGAAGTGTGTCCTACATAAATGAGATAAAGAGGATAATAATTTGTGTAATTTGGCCTAATTGATGAAGAACATCGCCTCAAAGGGGCGCAGCACCACACCACTCACATCCGGCCATATCAGGGCGAGTCGAGTTCCGTAACACTTACGTAGCATTTCGCAACACTTGTACCGCCCCCCGTAAGCCGGTCAAGCACGGTAGACTACTAAGACTGACAACTCGACGATGAGGGGAACGAAAGTGTCCACACCGAAGTATCCTGGCTTGCCTGAGGTTATCAATGGCAACGGCGCTGTCGCGCATGTTATGAAGCACGTTTGCGGTGGCGTAATTGGCTATCCCATTACGCCTTCCACCGAGATCGCTGAAAACTTCGAGGCCGCACGCGCCGAGGGCCAGCTCAATGTGTGGGGCAAACATCCGTTCTTCGTTGAAACCGAAGGTGAGCACTCGGCCCAGGGTGGCGCGCTTGGCGCGGCCATGACCGGCGGCAACTTCATCTCCAACGCCTCATCGTCGCAGGGCATTCTGTACGGCTTGGAGGAGCATTACGCCACCGTCGGTAAGCGCATCGGCGGTTTCGTGCTCCAGGTGGCGGCTCGCGTGATTACCAAATCGAGCCTCAATGTGATGGCTGGGCATGACGACATCTACTCCCTCGTCCCCACCGGCTACACCATCCTGTTCGGCTCCAACCAGCAGGAGGCGGCGGACATGGCCGCCATCTCATACCGGGTCTCGTCCCTCTCACTCATCCCCGTCGCCTCCACCATGGACGGCTTCGCCACTTCGCATGTGATGAGCGAAGCGAACATGCCGGAACCAGAACTGCTGCGGGAGTACCTCGGTGATCCGGCTGGACGTATCCCCTGTCCCACCGTCGCCCAAGAGATGCTGTTCGGTGCCAAGGGCCGGGTGTGGCAACTGAACCGTTTCATCGACCGCCACGCCGCCGAGTTTTTCGACGCCGCCGGGTTGAAGACGTACCTCGACGCCAACGCCGCCGCCATTGAAGACGACGACAGCGCGGCCACCATCGACAGCACCCTGCCTCTCGTACCCGAAAACCTACGTAGCCAGTGGGCACGACAGTGGAAGGGAGCCTGGAAGAAGGGCACCAGACAGCTTTGCCCGGCGCTCGTCGATCCCAATAACCCCGGCGTGAGCGGCCCGGTGCAGAACCAGCCAGACTTCCAGGCCAGCGCCGTCGATCACCGTACCCACTTCGCCGCCGCCGTGCCCGGAGTCATCAAGCAGGCGTTCGCCGAATGGGCTCAGTTGACCGGTCGCGAATACCAGCCGGTGATGAGCTACGGCTGCGAAGACGCCGACTACATCATGGTGGGCCTTGGCTCCATCACCGAAGACGTACGCGCCGTGCTGCCGGTGCTGCGCTCGTACGGGCTGAAGGTGGGTGTGGCGTCCGTCAAGGTGCTCACGCCGTTCCCCGAGGCCGAGTTGGTCTCCGTAATTCAGCACGCCAAAGCCATCACCGTACTGGAGCGTTCCGACGACACCGCGCTCACCCGCGCCGTCACCAGCGCGCTACTTCACGCCCGCGCCAACGCCGACGCCATCGGTCGCTACGAGGAGGCTCCGTACCCCGAGGTCGGCGAATTGACCAGCGTGCCGCGAATCACCACCGCAATCTTCGGTCTGGGCGGCCATGACGTGCAACCGCGCCACATCGTTGCCGCGTACAAACGCATGGCCGAAGGTAAGCCAACGCCGCTGATCTACCTGGGTAGCCAGTTCTTTGTGAAGAACCCCACTCCGGCGTTGGAGGCGTTGCAGGGCAAACTGCGGGCGGCGTACCCCGAAACCGAGTTGATGGCGCTCGAAACCGAGCCGAATCCGCAGGTGCTACCGCCGGAGGGTATGCGCATCCGCTTCCACTCCGTAGGCGGATACGGCACCATCGCCACCGGCAAGCTGCTCACCGACATTCTGGCGGGCGCGCTGGGGCTGCACAGCAAGTCGGCTCCGAAGTACGGCTCCGAGAAGTCTGGGGCGGCCACCAACTACTACATCACTCTCTCACCGGAGCCGGTGCTCGTCACCAACGCCGAGTTGGAAGATGTCGAGATCGTCGTGGCTCCCGATCACATGGTCTTCGCCCACACCAACCCGCTGAAGGGCCTGGTTGAAGG
>JAIRRM010000003.1 GCA_031255975.1 Propionibacteriaceae bacterium
ATCTCCCTCGGCCCGACGGAACTGGCGAGATTGCGCAAGCAGATTCTCACCGGACACAAAGTGAACCACGCGGCGATGTTGGCCGAAGAAGCCCTGCTGGATGCGCTATGGTCGCTCGCCCCGCAAGTGGTCACCGACGCCGGACGTGCCGACTTCGACGAACGGGTGCGGCTTAGCGCCACCTGGCGCGAGTTCAGAAAACTGTGGTGGCCGATGTTGACTCCAGAGCGGCTGTTGGCCCGACTCGCCGATGCCGAACTGTTGACCCGACTGGCTGGCCCGCTGCTCACCCCGGCACAGGTAGCCGCAGTCGCCGCCAGTCTCGCCCACGCCCATGACTGGGCCACCGAGGCGACACCCCGTGCCAACTGGAGCATCTCCGATGTCGCGTTGCTGGACGAACTGGCTGGACTGCTCGGCCCCGCATCTGCCAACGATGAGGACGAACTGCCGGTGTTCATCGAGGGCGGTGACGACGTGTCCGAAGTGGTCACCACATACGAGCGAGGTTTTTCGCGCCCTCAGACTCTGGATGAAGACCCAGAGGATACCTACGCTCATGTGCTGATCGATGAGGCACAGGACATCACTCCGATGCAGTGGCGAATGCTACGTAGGCGCGGACCGCAAGCTTCCTGGACGTTGGTCGGTGACCCGGCGCAAAGCTCCTACCCGTTCCCACGCGACACCGCGCAGGCGATCAGTGAGATCATCGGCAAGGGAGAGCGACGCGACTTCCGGCTCTCCACCAATTACCGCAGCCCCAAGGAGGTGTTCGACTTGGCTGGGCGCTACATCAGTTGCCATGTGCCAGACGCCGACCTGCCCCAGGCGGTACGCGAAACCGGGGTCTGGCCGCTGTTGCTCACCGCAAAACCGGAGGCGCTGCTGAGCACCATCGCGACACAGCTACAACAACTGGCTACCACCGTCGGGGGCAGCATCGCCGTAATCGCACCACCCAGCCGGGGCCCCGAACTGTATCGAACACTGCCCGACCTGCCGGAGTGGGACGCCACCCGGATGAGCCTGATAAGCGCCCTTCGGGCCAAGGGGTTGGAGTACGACGCAGTGATCGTGGTCGCCCCGGATGAGATCGTCTCCGAAACTCCCGGCGGAGCCCGGGTACTCTACGTGGATCTCACCCGAGCCACCCAACGGCTGGTAACCATCGATGTCAGCGACGGTCGGCCAGGAGTGTGGCGAGAATCTCTCGCGTGACCCCGGAGCGGTTCAGCGTGAAAAAGTGCAGCCCCGGCGCTCCGACCGCGAGCAGTTGCTGGGCCAGTTCCAGCCCGAGTTGCGCCCCGACATCACGTACCGCTATGTCGTCGCCGGAAACCGCCTCCAACTGGGAGACGACCGACACCGGCAGCGCCGCCCCCGAAAGCTCGGCAAACTTTTTGAGTTGGCCGATACGGGTGATGGGTTGCAGGCCGGGTACCACCGGCAGCGCGCTACCGCGTTCACGCAACCGTTGAATGAGTGCGACGTAACGACTGACGTCGAAGAAGAACTGGGTGATGGCGAAGCTGGCACCGGCGGCCTCCTTGGCCGCCAGGATGGCTACGTCGAGTTCCGGCCCTCCGCTGGGATGGATGTCCGGAAAGGCGGCCACTCCGATGCAGAATGGCCCCCGGGAAGCTACCAACTCCACCAATTCGGTGGCGTTGCTCAGCCCGTGTGGATGCGGTTCGAACGGCACCTGTGGCCCACCAGGCATGTCGCCGCGCAACGCCAGAATGTGACGCACCCCGGCGTCGGCGTAGGCGTCAATGGCCGCCTTGATCTCGTCACCGCTCTGTCCGGCCACAGTGAGATGGCCCATGATGGTCAGCGGTACCCGGTCGGCGATAGTGCGGGTGGCGGCGATGGTGCGCTCCCGGGTGGAACCGTTCGCGCCGTAGGTCACCGACACGAAATCGGGCCGTAACGGCACCAGTTGCTCCACCGCCCGGGTGAGTTGATCTATCCCAGCCTGATCCTTGGGCGGGAAAAACTCGAAGCTGTAGCTACGTTCGCCGGAAGCTAGTAGGTCAGCGATGGTGCCTTGGGACATGCGTCACACCTTACCGGCGGACAGGCGGCGGTAAGCTAACTGGATGCAGTGTCGAGACCATGCCCTGATGCCCCCATCCAGTAATCCCGCCCGCCTTATCCGGTTGCTGGCGAGCGGGATACTCACGCTGGCCACCCTGCTATCGCTTCCGGCCTGCGCTAATGAACCCGGTGGCACGACCACCACCACCCCACCTCCGGTGGGCAACTACCGCTCCGGCAACGCGGCCTTCGACGAAATCATCAACAACGGCCCGGTGGCCGACGCGGCTCTCATCGAAGCCTTCCCCTGGACGGCCACGCTACGGCAAACCGGTGTGCTACGGGTGGGCAGTGACGGCACCAGTCCGCTGTTCTGGGACGTGGCGGACGCCACCGGTTTCGAGCGCGGATTAGCGCTGCTGCTGGCGCGCTATCTGCTCGGCAACGCCGTCATTGAGGTGGTGCCGGTGACGCCGAATACCGCCGCTGACGCGCTCGCCACGGGCGCGGCTGACGTGGTGATCTCCCAATATGCCATCACCCCGGAGCGATTGGAGCGGCTACGTTTCTCCGGGCCGTACTACTTAGCCGGTTCCACCATGGTGTCGCGTTCAGCCACCGTGGGGGCGCAGCACCCGACTCGGGTGGCCGTCGTCGCCAACAGCGTGCAAGCCACCCTGCTGCCCGCGACCAGCGAAGCGCTGCCGTTGCCCACCCATGCCCAATGTGTCGCGGCGTTACTGGCCGGCGACGCCGATGCCTATCTTGCCGACGAGTCACTCGCTATCGCGGCCTGGGCGGCCAACCCAGAGTTCAATTTAGGGCCGCGCCTTCCCGCACCCACTGATGCCTACGGCATAGCCTTCCCCCGTAGCGCCGCCACCGCAAGCGTGAAACTGTTGTTCGACAACTGGCTGGCCGGTCTGATGGCGGATGGCACCTGGGCCGCGCTCTGGCAGCTAACCCTCGGGCAGGCTGGTGGCGAAGCGCCGTTGCCGCCCGTACTCAACTCCGCCGGAAATGCGTAGATAGTGACTATGCCTTTTCCACCGGAGAACCCGCTGGGGCTGCAATGGCGCGACGCGATAGCCGCCGCGCTGGCACCCCTCACGGACGATTTCACGGCGTCACTGGTGGAGCTTGACAACGAACTACTGCCGTTGGCGTCCGCCGCCACCAGCTACCTCGGGGCCGGAAAGCGGGTACGTCCGGCGTTCGCCTACTGGGCGTACACCGCTTGCGCCGTGCCAGACACCGAACCACGCCACCTGCTCCAGGCCGTCTGCGCGCTGGAGTTTCTGCACGCCGGGTTGCTGATACATGATGACCTGATCGACTCCTCCCCCACCAGACGCGGCCACCCCACGGCTCACATCATGCTCGCCGCCGCATACCCTGACGCCCGTGATCCAAATGAGTTGGGTCGTTCGTCCGCCGTCTTGCTGGGCACCATGCTCATCCAGTGGGCAACCAAGGTGTTGTCGACGGTTGTGGCACCGCAACTCTGCCTTGCCAGTGCGAACGAATGTCTTAGCGCCACCATCCGCGAAGTGTTGGCCGGGCAGCAAATCGACCTGCTCGCTGAGCAGTTGAACGTACTTGACGCCGAGCGCCGCATGGCATTGATCTCCAAAGTGAGCGCCGCCAAAACCGGTAGTTACACGGTACGCGGCCCACTGCGCCTGGGGCTGGCCCTGGCCGCCGCGCCCGATTCCAGCTACGCCGCGTTTGAGCATTACGCGGCCCCCGTTGGAATCGGGTTCCAACTCCGCGACGACCTGCTTGATCTGAACGGTGACCCGGCGCTCACCGGAAAAACTCCCGGTGGTGACATTCTGCGGGGCAAACGTACCGGACTCATCGCCACCGCCCTGAGCCGCGCTAACCCCGCCGAACGCGCCGTACTGGACGCCAATTTGGGTAGCCCGGATGCCGACATCGCCGCGGTGCGCGCCGTGCTGGAACGCAGCGGCGTTCTGGCCGACGCCGAAGCGCGATTGCTGGAGTTAGAGCACCAAGCCACCCAGGCGTTGCGTTCGCTGGATATGCCCAGCGATGCTCGCACCGCCCTGGAACAACTGGCCCGACTGACACTATTCCGTGAGCGTTGAGGGTAAACACCATTCTTTTGTTACCTCTTGCTACCGTCGCTTTCAACCGCCCATGAGATAATCTAGGCGTTAGACTGCACCCCGTCGGCGGTCTGTACTTCCCCATGACTTCAGGCAGGCGAAATATGGCGACGAGCAGCAACGACCCGATGGTCGGCGATGTACTCGATGGGCGCTACGAGATCCAGCAGCAGATCTCGCGTGGCGGCATGGCCACCGTGTACCGTGGCCTGGATCGCCGTCTGGGGCGCATCGTCGCCATCAAATTGATGCACGAGGGTCTCGACGACGACGTGGACTACGTGAGCACCTTCGACCGTGAGGCCCGCACCCTCTCGGCGCTCTCCGATCCGCATATCGTCAGCGTGTTCGACCAGGGCGAGGATCGTGGCCGCCCTTACATCGTGATGGAGTTCGTGGAGGGTTGGACGCTGCGCCAGGTGATAAAACAGCAAGCACCACTCGACCCATTACGCGCCATCACTTTTATGGAGTCGGTCACCGCCGGGCTGGCCACCGCGCACGATGCCGGGCTGATTCACCGCGACATCAAACCGGAGAACGTGCTGATCTCTAATAAGGGTGAGGTGCAGGTTGCCGACTTCGGCTTGGCCCGCTCTCAGACCAACAAGACGTTGACCATGCGACAGGGCGTAGTGATGGGCTCGGTGGGCTACCTGCCTCCGGAGCGGGTCACCGCGCACGCCGCGGACAAACGCTCCGATGTCTACTCCTGCGGAATCATGCTGTTCGAGATGCTGACCGGCAAGAAACCGTACTACGGCGAAACCGACATGGAGACGGCGTGGATGCATGTGCAGCACAGTGTCCCGCCGCCGTCCACCATGTTGCCAGAACCCAACATCCCGCCGTACATCGACGAACTGGTGGTGGCATGTACCAGCCGTGACCCGGATGACCGCCCCGCTGACGGCCGTGAACTGCTGCGTCGGGTGCGGATGGCCCGCCGCGCTTTGACCGGCGGAATCGCGGACGATGCCGAACTCACCGACGCGATGAACCCGACCCATGCGGTCGCCGCGGCACGATTCGTATCGGATACGCCGAAGACAGATGCCAGCACCGCCGAAGCTGACCAGAACCCTCCCGAACTCACTCAGCAACTGCTGGTCGAAGACAACTCCCAACAGCCGCAAACGAAGCGTGGCGGCGGGATACGGCTGCTAACGCTCAAAAACGAGCAGAAGTATCGCAAGCGCCGCGCCGTGGTGGGTACCGCGGTCGTGGTGCTGCTGGCGTTGATTCTCGGCTTCGGTACCTGGTGGTTGGTGTCCGGTCGCTACACCGACATGCCAGATTTGCGAAACCAGACCCGCCAGGACGCCGACATTTTGGCGGCCCAGGCCGGTATCACGCTCAAGTTCGAGGAACAGTTCTCCGAAGACGTACCCGCAGGTCTGGTGATTACCACCGACCCCGCCCCTGATGCCAAGATCCGCCGGGGCGGCGAGGCGGTGGTGCAGCTCTCCCTTGGGCCGGAGCGGTTCACGGTACCGAATCTGCTCGGCAGCACCGTCGAAGCCGCGCGGGCAGCATTACGAGCGCATAATCTGGAGTTGGGCACCATCAGCCAGGACTACAGCGAAGACCAGCCACTCGGCACCATCATCGGGCAGACGGTGGCCGAGGGCGAGTTGGCGCGACGTAACACTTCCGTCGGAGTGACCGTATCGCAGGGGCGCAAGCCGATCCCGATAAAGGATTACACCGGCCAGGACGGCCAACTCGCCATGTCGGAACTGAAAGCCGCCGAATTGGAAGTGAACCTTGTCACCGCTTTCTCCAACAGCCACGCGGTCGGCATAGTTATCAAGCAGGAACCCAACACCGGCGAACTGTTTAAGGGCGATACCGTGAAACTCACCGTTTCGAGGGGGCCGGAGCGAATCCCGGTGCCGGGAGGGTTGGCCTGGACCATGCTCAGCGACGTACAAGCCCGGCTGACAGCGGTGGGGCTCAAAAACGAGGTACGCAACGCCCCCAACTACACCGGCATCGGTGTGGTGGTGGAGGTATCCCCGCCATCTGGCACCATGGTGCCACAGGGCTCAGTCGTAATCCTGTACGTGAAGTAGGTCAGCGGGCGAAAACCTCGCGCAGTGCCTTGCCCGCCGCAACACACTCGTCGAAGGTGACATTCAGGTTGGCGACGGCGCGTACCGTAGTCGGCCCTACCGCCGAGATAGCCACCCCGCGCTCGCTGGCGGCGGCGATCACCTCGACCGCCGGACGGGAACCGGTGGACATGACGACAATATTGGTCTCGGGTGACCGGGCGATCACCCCGGGGGCCGCGTCCATCACCTGCCGCGCTATCTCCGCGGCACCGGCATGGTCATCAGCCAGTCGGGCCATGTTGTTATCCAGCGCGTATAGCGCCATCGCGGCCAGCACCCCAGCCTGCCGCCAAGCGGCCCCCAGGGCCCGACGCTGCGCCCGCGCCTTGGCGATAGCCTCCCGATTAGACACCAGCACACTGCCCACCGGGGCACCCAACCCCTTGGAGTAACACACCGACACCGAGTCGAACAGTTTGCCGTAAGCCGCCAATGGTATTCCGGTGGCGATGTGGGCGTTCCAGAGCCGCGCCCCGTCCAGGTGCAGCCCGAGTCCGTGGCGTCGTGCCAGCTCATTGACGGCGACCAGGTTGTCGTACGGCTGTACATTGCCACCGCCGAAGTTGTGGGTGTTCTCAACCTCGATGGCGGCGGTAGCGGTGAGCAGCCCGCCGCGAGGACTTATCATCGCTTCGATCCGGGCGGCGTCTACGATGCCGGTACCTTCAGAACTCCAAGTACGGGTGGTGATGCCGTGCAACCCGGCGTGCGAACCGGATTCGGCCCGTACGATATGAGCCTGCTCGTCGCATAGCACCTCATCACCCCGCTTCACCAAAGTGAACACTCCGAGCAGATTGGACAAGGTGCCAGAAACCACGAACAGCCCCGCCTCGTGCCCCAACAACTCGGCGGTACGGCGCTCCAACTCGATAACCGTGGAATCCTCGCCGTACATGTCATCGCCGACCGGCGCGCCAAGGACGGCTTCGCGCATGGCGCGGCTGGGCTGGGTGAGAGTGTCAGAACGCAGATCAATCACGGGAGGATAGCCTACGCCGTCGGTTCGCCTTGGCCCGAAGATTCACTGGGCGCTGGACGGATTCAGATATCCCAATCCACCGGATCTAGCCGCGAGCGACGGGACGCGGACGACGCGTTGAGTCGCTCCGCGATCATAAACGCCAACTCCATCGCCTGATTACGGTTCAACCGCGGATCGCACAGCGACTCGTATCTGCTCTCCAGATCGGCTTCGCTCACCTGCGCCGCGCCGCCGAGGCATTCGGTCACCTCGTCGCCGGTCAGTTCGATATGTACTCCCCCCGGCCAGGTGCCGAGCAGTTCGTGTACATCGAAGAAGCCGTCCAGTTCGTCCACCACGGCGGCGTACGACCTGGTCTTGTAGCCGTTGGCACTCTCGAAGGTGTTGCCGTGCATCGGGTCGCACACCCAGGTGACCTGGCGACCACTGGCCTCCACCTGCTCGATGATGGGGGGCAGCACGTCGCGTACCTTATCGGCCCCCAGTCGGGTGATGAAGCTGATGCGCCCCGGCATCCGGTCGGGGTCAAGCCTGTCGGCGATGGCCAAAGCTTCTTGGCCGGTGGCGTTCGGGCCCAACTTGATGCCAAGCGGGTTCTTCACATGCCGCAGCAGTTCGACATGGGCACCGTCCAGTTGTCGGGTACGCTCACCGATCCACAGCATGTGACCGGAGGTGTCGTAGGGCAACCCGGAACGGGAGTCGATACGGGTCATGGCATGTTCGTAGTCAAGGAGCAGCGCCTCATGGCTGGCGTAGTAATCGACGCTACGCATCGTCTCGACCTGCACTCCACAGGCCTCCATGAACCCGAGCGCCCGCTCAATCTCGGCACTGACCTGCTCGTAGCGAGCCTCCACGGGGCTGTCACGCACGAATGAGGCGTTCCAGGCGTGCATGGCGCGCATGTCGGCGAACCCGCCTTTCACGAACGCCCGCACCAGATTGAGGGTGGCGGCGCTGGCGTTGTACATGTATATCAGCCGCTGCGGATCGTGTACCCGAGCTGCGGCGGTGAAGTCATAACCGTTCACGGCGTCACCACGGTACGCGGGTAGCGTCACCCCGCCACGGGTCTCGGTGTCAGAACTACGGGGTTTGCCGTATTGCCCGGCGATACGTCCCACCTTCACCACCGGCAGTTCCGCGGCGTACGTCAACACCACCGCCATGGAGAGCAACACCCGTAGGCTGGCCTTGATGGAGTTGGCGGTTACGGTCTCGAACGTCTCGGCGCAATCGCCGCCCTGCAGCATGAACGCGTGTCCGGCGGCGGCCTGGGCGATACGACCACGCAACTCGTCACACTCCCCCGCGAATACCAACGGCGGCAGTTTACGCAACCGCTCCACCACGCCGGCCACCACCGCGGCATCGGGGTAGCTGGGCTGCTGCACCTGCGGAAAAGCGTGCAGTTCTTCGAGCGTTGGGATGTACGACATTAGATTTAGAGTCTACTCCGCGCCGGTGAGCGGAAGCGGCCCAGTGCCCAGCCCAGGAACAGATGACGATGGAAGGGGCGCGGATACACCCAGAACTAGGCGAGGACATTTCTCTGTATACAGGGCCACTTAATAATAGCCGTTGGCGTGCGATAGACGGATGCGCAAATATCAGTGGCACGATGAAGGCAGCCCGGTTACGATCCGCTATGTGCGCAATGCTCTAGCGGGAGAAGTAGACGCTTTCAAGTTTACGGATTTTCCCCATGATTTGCGTGAGTTGCGTTGGTGTTGGTGGTAGGCGCCATGCGGATAACTTTTGCGAGTGCGCCACCGTGGCATGGCGGTGAGGGCCTGGCGGGACGTGAGCTTGTTGTGCTGGCGGTAATGGAGACAAGGCGGGGTATGTGTTACTTCGTGCCGTATGATCCATGGCCGTTGTGGATGGGTGGGGATACAGAGAATGTGTTCGTGTCCTCGCCGATTATTCCGATGGAGTGGACGAGCCGGATGTGGCTGGCTGAAGGGAGGGTCGAGGAGGCAGGGCATGCGGCTCAGATTGTTGCTGACGCAAGCGATAAAGCTGAGGCGCGGTTGGGGCGGGGCGTATTGCTCAAAGTGTATTTTGAGGTGGCTCATTTGGTGGAGCGGGCTGGTGGCAAGGTTTGTGCGCTTGCTGATGTTGTTGAGTTGGTGTCGGGCGTTGTTGATGATGTGATGTTGGTGCGGCATGTGGTGGCTTTGGCGGTTGGGAATGTATGTCGTTGGTTTGGCGTGGCGATTGGTGGTTTTGATAAGGAGTTTTTGCTGTGGGAATGCCTTGCAGATTAGGTGACTTGTCGTGTGTGGGAGTCTTGCCCGATTGAGTTTGGCGTGCCGGTTCCGGGTGATATTAATTGGGGGTGTTCGGTTTACTTGCGACATGGGGAGTTTGTCTGAGGAGTGGCGAGGTCAGGTTTTCAAAACACTATCCGGAGCTTATACAGGTATTGAAGGAGTCTGGATTGCCATGAACCGTTATGTTGGATTTGACGCCCGCCGTAACCGAGGCTGGCCATGGCCAGAGATCTCCGCAGGGAGGAATCCGATGTTTGGAGTGGATGGCTTCTGCCGAAAGTGCGGGATCCCATTTGTGCCTCAACAGGGTTCTTTGGTGTTGCAACGCAGCGGGTTAAGAGTCGGTGGAGTTTGGAATCCGTACTGGATGGGACCCATGGTTTGCATGGAAGATTCGATCGCTAATCAGGTCGCGGAGCGTTTTGATGTGCAGCTGCTGGAAGTAGGTTGGCCGAAAGGCCCACCAGGCGGTGCGAAACAGATCATCCCCGCAGTCACCGAGCATCCATGGTTCGACCCGGAAGTTTTGACAGCGACAGTTACCAGGTATGGGACTCCTGGTTCCGAGTGCCCGATATGCGGGGTGTGGAAATGGCGACCGATAAAAGGTATATGGCCACCGATAACGCTTTCGGTGTCGGAAGACAGGCCGGTGATTGCGAGCCCGGAATGGTTCGGCGGCGGCGGTTGGGCGTCATTCCACGAGTTGTTGCTAGTACGGGAACTGGCAGAGTTGCTGGTTAAAGCCAGCCCGCGTGATTTTCGGATTCGCGATGATGTGGACATCCGGTACGTGTAAACGGTAGATGGGTGGAGGATGCCAGGGTTCCCTGCCATCCGGGTTTTCAAACAGCCAGCGATTAAATCCCCCGGCGTGTCCGATACGGCGACTCGTGTGACTGCCTATGGCCCAGAACAGACACGTGAATCTCTACCAAATGGTCTAAAGCTAGCGGGGACGCGTCAAAAGGAAACACGTGACTAAGCGCAATTAATCTGACTTCAGGTACGTTTGGACGACACGAGATTCCGGGTCAAGCCCGGAATGACGCAGACGAGACTCGACGCAACTCGGCCAATGCCTGACGCAGCTCGACTAACTGCGCCGTGACCCGCACCGGGGCGGTACCGCCTCGGCCATCTCGGGCGGCCACCGAACCCTCCACCGTCAGTACGTCCAACACCTCGGAAGTTAGCCGGG
>JAIRRM010000034.1 GCA_031255975.1 Propionibacteriaceae bacterium
TTGACGACTCCAGCGTAGTTCTCCGGATCTTTCAGTTTGATGCGGAAGGCATCCTGCATGTTTTCGACGGTGAAGATGTCTTTGAGCGGCGAGTTCTTGTACTCCTCCAAGAAGTCGGCATAACGCTCCTCCCTGCTCTCATAGAACACCTCCAGCACATCCGGGTTGGCCTCCAGACGGCTACGAATCAACTCCCGCTGCGCCGGGGTGGCGTCCTGTCCGGGTTCACAGTTGCTCGCCGCATTACCGGCCGCCCCCGCAGACACCCGGGTGCAGAGGAACACAGAGATCTCGATCTTGTCGTACCAGCGGCCCTTCATCACGTCCACCTGTTCGGCGATCAGCACGCTGATACCGAACAGCGACAGCGACACCCACATGGTGACCATCACCGCGAATGTCATGGATCCGTTGCGCTTGAGCCCGGAAAAGGTCTCCCGAAGAATGTGACGCATCTGACTACCCCCTACTCGGCGCCGTAAACGCCACGTTTCTGGTCACGTACTAGCTGACCCTGCACCAGTTCGATGACCCGCCGCCGCATCTGATCGACGACGTTGGCGTCATGCGTCGCCATTACCACCGTGGTACCCCGCCGGTTGATACGATCCAACAGTCGCATGATACCGACCGAGGTACCTGGGTCAAGGTTGCCGGTCGGTTCGTCGGCCAGCAGAATCTTGGGACGGTTGACGATAGCCCGGGCGATGGCGACCCGCTGCTGTTCGCCGCCGGACATCTCATCGGGACGGCGGTCTTCCAACCCCGTCAGACCCACCAACTCCAACACCTCGGGTACGCTCGCCTTGATCTCGGACGTGCGCTTGCCCAGCACCTGCATGGCGAAAGCCACGTTCTCGAACACCGTCTTGCCCGGCAGCAGTCGGAAGTCTTGGAACACCGTGCCGATCTGACGCCGGAACTCCGGTACTTTCCACTGTCTGAGCATGGAAAGGTCTTTGCCGGCCACGTACACCTTTCCAGAAGTGGGACGCTGCTCATGCCGGATCAGCCTCATGAAAGTGGATTTACCCGAGCCGGATGAACCGATAAGGAAGACGAACTCGCCTTTCTCGATCTCGGCACTGACACGGTGCAACGCGGGGCGCGGCTGGCCAGGGTAGACCGCCGTGACATCATCAAGTGTGATCATCGTCGCCTTCCGATTCTTGGGGAAGCTGAGAAAATCTCAGGCCGGTAATCGAATCTAGGTGAAAACCAAGGTCTTCGTCAACCCTACACGCTTGGAGGGAGACTCAGCCCGAGGGCGCGAGCAGCTATTTTCAACGTCCAGTTGCTTCACCGAGCCGCCGCCAGCGGATACCAGCGTCGATGAAACCGTCAATATCGCCATCGAACACCGCGTCAGGGTTGGAAACCTCGTAGCCGGTGCGCAGATCTTTCACCATTTGATACGGATGCAGTACGTAGGAGCGCATCTGATCGCCCCACGACGCCTTGATGTCGCCCGCAAGTTCCTTCTTCTTGGCGGCCTCCTCGGCCTTGCGCAACACCAGTAACCGGGATTGCAGCACGCGAAGCGCCGCGGCCCGGTTCTGAATCTGCGACTTCTCGTCTTGCATCGAGACGACGATGCCGGTGGGAAGGTGAGTGAGCCTGACCGCCGAGTCGGTGGTGTTGACCGACTGTCCGCCTGGCCCCGATGAGCGGAACACGTCCACCTTGATCTCGCTTTCGGGCACGTCTATGTGGTCGGTGTCCTCGATCACCGGGATCACCTCGACCGCCGCGAAAGAGGTTTGCCTCCGCCCTTGGTTGTCGAACGGGCTGATGCGCACCAAACGGTGCGTACCCCCCTCCACCGAGAGATTTCCGTAGGCATACGGCGCGCTGACTTCGAACACCACCGATTTCAACCCCGCCTCCTCGGCGTATGAGGTGTCCAGCACCTTGGTGCCGTAACCGTGCCGTTCCGCCCAGCGTAGATACATACGGAACAACATCTGTGCGAAATCTGCGGCGTCCACTCCCCCGGCACCGCTTCGGATGGTAACCAACGCTTCGCGTTCGTCGTATTCGCCGGAGAGCAGCGTACGGATCTCCAAAGCGTCCACCTCGCGCTTCAGCGCCGTCACCTCGCGTTCGGCCTCGGCTTGAGCGTCCGCGTCGGCCTCTTCGATAGCCAACTCGACGAGCACCGCCACATCATCCAGTCGCGCCCGCAGCTTCTCGACGCGCTCCACATCGGCGTTCAGAGCCGACAGACGGCTGGTGAGCCGTTGTGCCCGTTCTGGATCATCCCAGAGGTCAGGAGCCGACACCTGTGTCTCCAGATCTGAGATCTCGGCACGTTTGGATGCGGGGTCCACTACTGCCTCGATCGCCCCCAGTGATTTGGTCAGGGCGTCGATGATCTCCTGTGTCTGCTCGAACGTCACGTCTGGCAATGCTACCGGAGCGTGGCTGGTGTACTGGCATCAGTTGGTGTGAGAGCATTGACGCCATGAGTGAGCAGCAGTATTTCGCCAAAGCCGAGCCGTTCAATCCTTCCGGAGGAGCCGCTGAAGCCATGGTGGCTGGTGTGGGCGTGCTCACCGCGCGCCTCAAGGCCGACCTGACTGCCGCTCTCAAGGCCCGCGACGACGCCGCGAAATCGAGCCTGCGGATGGCGCTCGCCGCGCTGCAAAACGCCGAGGTGGCGGGAACCCAGGCGAAAACGCTCACCGAAGCGGAAGAGCTTGCCGTACTCACCAAAGAGGTACGCAAGCGCGAAGACGCCGCCGAGACCTATCGCGCCGCCGGACGCACCGAGTTGGCCGACAAAGAGACGGCGGAAGCTAAGTTCCTGTCGCAGTACCTACCACGCTCTTTAACCGAGGCCGAGTTGAGCGAACTCGTGGACGCGGAGGTCGCCAAGGTTGCCGCCGAACTCGGCGAGGCTCCCACCATGAAGCACATGGGCGCCATCGTAAAGGCGGTTAATGCCAACGCCGTCGGACGGGCCGACGGTGGGAAGGTCGCCAGTTTGGTGCGAGCGAAGTTGGGATAGCTTCCGGCTTGGTGGTCAGCCCTTGGAGATGCTAGCGTTGCATCTCGCGTCCACCACTTCGGTGATGGCCGTTCCCCTGTAGCTCAATTGGCAGAGCATCTGACTGTTAATCAGAGGGTTACTGGTTCGAGTCCAGTCGGGGGAGCTTTTCTTTGTACGCTGACGCCGTGGTGTGAAAACTTGCTGTGTGATGCCTACGCCCCATAAGTTGCCGATTCATCCGGGGAGTTGTCGCGTTCAGCTAGGGTGGTTTGCGTCCAAGGAGACTGAATATGTATGAAGCATCCGGCGGCAGTCCTCGTAATACATTTGCCGCTGTGGCACCGCGATTAGCCGCCTTGGCAGGACAGCTAGCGGTGTTCTCCGCCATCTATTTCATCTCCCGGCGATGGGAGAGTCGTGATACGCGGAGTGCGGAACTGGCATGAAACGGGATAGCATCTCCTCGTAATGACGACTGGGCGTTAAACCGGTTCGAGCCCCGGTCGAGGGAAGCTGGTGCATCTGGTAGGTTTCGTACACTGGTACGTATGGGGCGGTAGCTCAGCAGGTTAGAGCAGAGGACTCATAATCCTCCGGTCCCGGGTTCGAGCCCCGGCCGCCCCACAAACTGAAGTGAACAGGAAGACACCCTCAAAACTTAAGTGAGCGTAGCCTCGGGCCATCACCCCGCTGCTTCTGCCGCCAGAACTATCAACTCGGGCTTAAGTGGGCGTAACCCCAGGCCGTCACCAGAAAGCCCGGTGAGTTTCCAACTGAAGCCCCTGCGAGCCCCGGCGTCCTTTGTGCAAAAAGGAGGTGAGGCATCAAAGGCCCGACCTGTTAACCTCAGGTCGCATCTGGCGCGACCGCATCCGGATTGCGTAACAGGTGACGTAACTCCGCTTCGGCGAGGCGCTCCACCCGGCGCAGCGCCCGTACGCTCATCTTCAATCGCTCCGCAAGTTCGGTGGCTTCCTGGCGCGGTTGGCCCAACCCATACCTGGCGGCCAACACCCGTGCCGACAGCGGGCTGAGCCGAGGCCACACCTCGGTCAACAAATCCGACCCGTCCGCCGTTTCCGGGGCGGCAATCTCCTCCCATTCGCCCAGATCGCCGATTAGCCGCGGCGGCCGCCATGCCACTTGATCCGGTGTGGCCAGCCCGGCGCGGATCACGGCAGCTGGGGCCTCCATGCGCCCGCCCCGGGTGCTGCAATAGTCACGCACACCACGCTCCACCGCTTGCCATACGTAGGTGATGAGCCGGGCTTCCCCCCGGTAATCCCAGGTTTGCAGCGCTTTTGCCAAGGTGACACAGCCCGCCTGGAAGGTATCTTCGGCGTCATAACCGACTCGTGCTGCGTAGCGCAGCGACAGTCGCCGCACCAACCTGAGACAGGCGGTGAACGCCTCCTGCCAAGCGGTAGAACCGTCGGCCACCACCCGCAGTAGTGCGTCACGGCGGCCCGCTTCAACCGGAAATGAAAGTAGGTGTTCGGCGTACCATCCGGCCTCGATGCGCCTGGCCTGCGATATTTCGGTGGGGGCGGTGAGCACATGCGTCGGAAGTCGATGCAACTTGGAAGCGACTCTGACAGGTGATGGCGTGCCCCGCTACCCTGTGGACGGAATCAGCCGGACAACACTTACTTATCCACATCCCTCACAAGCTGGTAAACACCGGATTCACTACGCCATATGTCCAGATGCGCCCCGTGTTAACCGGATGGCGATCATCCGGCACCTGCCGTGATGGCCTCGCGCAGCCGCCCTTGTTCCGCCATCAGGTCGAGCCACTGTTGGAAAGACGGGTTATAGATGTCTTGGTTTCCCAGCGAGTTGGCCCGGTTCGCGGCGGAACGCGCCTCGGCGATGGCCTGCTCGATACGGGGTAACCGTACCCGGGCGACATAGGCGTCAACGTAGGCCTGATTCGGTTCCCGTGGCGGCTGCTCCACCAGCAACTCCAGCACCAACTGCCGCACCACCCCTTCCGGCGCGGCATCCCGTACCAACTCCCCCCAACCATCGGGCCGAAACGCAGTGGCCAGCACCGCGCTGAAGATCGCCCGATACGCCGGATGGGTGAAATCCTCCGGAACAAGCGCACACCAATCCTGAGTGAAATATGTCGGCACCTGAAGTATCAATCGCAGCACGCCACGCTGCGACGACAGCACCGGATCGCGGGGGTTGGGGCGCTGCACCGAAGCCACCGGGGTGGGTATATCGGCGGGGACGGCTGGGGTCTTTTTCGCAGACCGCTGTCCTTGGGACGCCCCCTGCTTGGCGAGCCGACGTACCTCATCCATATCGAGACCGACGGCTCCGGCGACCTCTTGTAAGAACTGATCCCGCTTCTCGGTATCACGCACCGAATGGACGAGTCCGATAAGTTCCCTAGCAGCCGCCACCCTGGCGTCCGCCCGATCAAGGTCGTAGCTCGTCAAGATATTAGCCATCACGTAGCGGTAGAGCGGCTTGGCTTGCGCGATAAGTTCCGGGATGGCGTTATCGCCGTATTTCATGCGCAGGTCGCACGGATCCAACCCTTCACCATCCACCGCCACCGACGTGTCGGCCTCGAACTCGGCTTCCAGCGCGTACGCCTTCAAGGCCGCCTTCTGCCCCGCCGCATCACCATCAAAGGTGAAAATGACCTGGCCGCGGTGCCGCTCCCCCCCGCCAAGAATGCGCTGTAACAGCTTGGCGTGTTCCGCACCGAAAGCTGTGCCGCAGGCGGCGACGGCGGTGTCCACCCCGCTTACGTGCGCCGCCATCACATCGGTGTAGCCCTCCATCACCACAGCTTGCCCCTTGGAACCGATGGCGCGACGGGCGAGATCAAGGCCGTACAGCACCTGCGATTTCTTGTACACCGGGGTCTCGGTGGTGTTGATGTATTTGCCGGGCATCCGGTCGTCGTCATACAGCTTGCGGGCACCGAACCCGAGCACGGAACCGGCGGAGTCACGGATAGGCCAGATCACCCGGCCCTGGAACACGTCGTAGCCGCCGTTTTCGCGGATCAACCCGGCTTTCACCAACTCCTGTTCGCTGAAACCCTGTTCAGTGAGCGCCTGATGCAGTTCCCGACCGCCTCGGGGCGCGAACCCCACCCCGAAGGGCTCGACTTGAGCCTGTCTGAAACCCCGATCAGAGAGCATTTTCCTGGCGTCCACACCATCGGGGGCAAGCAGTGCCTTCACAAAGAACTCGGCCGCAGCCCGGTTGGCATCCAGGATGCGTTTCCTGATGCCGGGGTCTTCCCGCCGAGCCGTTCCACCATCCTCGACGTAGCGCAGCTGCACCCCATAACGGTCGGCGAGCAGTTGCACCGCCTCCACCCAGGTCATGTTGTCGTGACGCATCACGAAATCGAAGACGTTGCCACCCACACCACATCCAAAGCAGTAGTAGAGCCCTCGCGCCGGCGTGACGTGGAAACTGGGGGTTTTC
>JAIRRM010000066.1 GCA_031255975.1 Propionibacteriaceae bacterium
ACGCCCTGGGCCGGCATCTCCGGGTTGGCACGTAGATCGAGCGCGGCGTCCGCCGTGAGTACGATAGCTTCCAGCAGCTTATCGATGCCATCGCCGGTTTTGGCGGATACGTCCACAAACTGTGTCTCGCCGCCGTACTCCTCGGGGGTGAGACCGTACTCCATCAACTGCCCGCGCACTTTGGTGGGGTCGGCACCAGGCTTGTCAATCTTGTTCACCGCCACCACGACCGGCACATCTGCCGCGTTGGCGTGGTTCAGCGCCTCACTGGTCTGCGGCATCACGCCGTCGTCGGCGGCGACGACGAGCACCGCGATGTCGGTAGATTTCGCGCCTCGGGCACGCATGGCGGTGAACGCCTCGTGGCCGGGGGTGTCGATAAAGGTAATCCGGCGTTCCTCATCCTCAACCGTGGTCTCCACCTGATAGGCACCGATGGCCTGGGTGATGCCACCGGCCTCATCGGCCAGCACATTGGTGTGCCGGATGGCATCAAGCAACTTGGTTTTGCCATGGTCAACGTGACCCATTACGGTCACCACAGGCGGACGCGGCTGGAGGTCGGAATCGTTGCCCATGTTCTCACCGAACTCCAGATCGAAGCTTTGCAACAGTTCGCGGTCTTCGTCCTCGGGGCTCACCATCTGAATGTCGTAGTTCAACTCCGCACCCAGCACTTCCAGGGTGCCGTCCGGCACCGACTGGGTGGCGGTAATCATCTCACCGAGGTTGAACAGCACCTGTACCAATTGGGCGGGATCGACGCCGATCTTCTCGGCGAGATCGGTGAGGGACGAGCCACGGCGCAACCGAATCGTCTGCCCCTCACCCTGCCGGATGCGCACCCCGCCGATGGTGGGTGCTTGCTCCATCTCGAACTCTTGGCGACGGACACGTTTCGACTTGCGCCCCCGCTTCGCACCGGCACCGCCACGACCGAAGGCCCCTTGAGTACCAGAACCGCCACGACCGCCACGACCGCCACGACCACCGCTAGGCGGCATTGCGCTCGCGCCAGCAGCGCCGGGAGCACCGCCGCCACGGCTACCGCCGGCACCGGGACGACCACCGCCACGTGCCCCGCCAGCACCGCCGGAACGCGGCCCGCCGGGACGACCACCGGCACCGGCGGCACCACCGGCGAAACCCTGACCGGCACGCTTCGGCATCATGGCCGGGTTGGGGCGCGGTATACGGTTGGCATCCTCCTCGCCACGCTCTGTGGGACGCCGTCCCATGCCCTGCGAAGAAGTAAACGGGTTGTTGCCGGGGCGCGGGCCACTGCGACGTGGCGCGCCAGGGCTCGGGGTGCCAGGCACCGGGGCGGGTTTCGGCGCGCTCGGACGCGGTGCGGCCGGGCCGGGCACCGGAGCTTGTGGGGTGGGTGTCGGGGTCTCCACAGCCGACTCCACCACCGGAGCCGGGGCAGGTGGCGGCGGTGTGTCGGAGGGTGCCGCCGGAGCCGTTGGAACCGGAGCGGGAACCGTAGGAGTGGGAGCCGTGGAAGTGGGAATGGGGGCCGCTGGTTTGGCGACAGGCGGCGCGGACGGGGCAGGTACCTTAGCGGCGACCGCCTTCCGTACCTGAAGTGCGACGATCTCCTCGACCGATGACGAGGATGATTTTACGAACTCCCCCACTGCGGAAAGCTCGTCGATAAGCTCTTTGCTTGAGATCCCGAGCTGCTTAGCCAGCTCGGAGACACGGACCTTGGCCACTGTTCTCCTTCAGGTCCGGTGTCTGTGCCGGACCAGCTAGTTGACGGTACTCATTTCGAGGTACTCATCGAATGCTCATGAGCTTCACGCCCACTTCCTTGCTGTCGCGCACCACAGGCACACCCGGGTGCTGGAATGCTAGTCAAACCACGCCTGCCCCAGCTACGCGCACAACGCACACGCACCTCAGCAGGCGCGTAAAGCCTATCAGGGATGGCTACGTAAGCGGCAATCCGGCACGCGGTATCCGCATGGCGTCGTTGGCACGTGGTACCCGCGCGATGATGCCAGCGCGCTCGAAGGCGCGGCGCTTCAGCGCCAACTCCAGACACCGTGGGTCATCATGCACCCAGGCACCTCGCCCCGGCAGCCGTTTCCGGTCATCGCGAGTCAACACACCGGCAACGGCGACGTAACGCGCCAACTCATCACGCGTACCCTTACGACGGCAACCGACACAACTACGTTCCGGTGGGGTACCACCCGCAGAGCGATCCGTCATCCGTATGGGCTACTCGGTGTCGGAGTGAATATCGATGCGCCACCCGGTGAGCCGGGCCACCAGGCGGGCGTTCTGTCCTTCGCGTCCGATGGCCAGTGAGAGCTGATAGTCGGGTACGACCACCCGCGCCACCTTGGCGGCAGCGTCCACCACGCTCACCGAAGTGACCTTCGCCGGGCTGAGCGCGTTGGCGATGAACCGAGCCGGATCATCGTCGTAGTCCACGATGTCGATCTTCTCCTCGTTCAGTTCGTGCATCACCGCGCGCACCCGCTGCCCCATCGGCCCGATAAGCGCCCCCTTCGCGGAGATGTTCGGGTCGTTCGACCACACCGCCACCTTGGAGCGATGCCCGGCTTCGCGGGCGATGGCCTTGATCTCCACCAGCCCCTTCTCGATCTCGGGAACCTCCTGGGCGAACAGCTTCCGCATCAGGTTGGGGTGGGTACGCGAAACCACCACCTGCGGCCCCTTGGCCTCCTTGCGCACACTCACCACGAACACCCGCAGCCGGGTGCCGTGGGCATATGTTTCTCCAGGTGCCTGTTCGGCCTGCGGCAGGATCGCTTCAATGGAACCGAGATCAATCCGTACGGTGCGAGACTCGGCATCCTGCTGTACCACGCCGGAGACGACATCGCCTTCCACGCCGGAGAATCTGCCGTATTTCACCTCGTCATCGTGCTCCCGGAGCCGCTGCACGATCACCTGTCGCGCGGTGGCGGTAGCGACGTGGCCGAAGTCGGAGGGCGTGCCGTCGTACTCGCCGATCTGATTCCCCTCGGCGTCCAACTCCGGCACACTCACGCTCACCTGGCCGGTGCGACGGTCAAGATGAACCTTGGCACCCGGTTTCGGATCGGCGGTGTGGTTGTACGCGCCGAGCAGCGCCTCCTCGATAGCCGCGACTAGAAAATCAAGCGGGATATCCCTGTCGTGCTCAATGATGCGCAGTGCATTCATGTCGATATCCACGGGTCTACTCCTCTTCGTAGGGATCGTCGGCTTCGGGATTCTCCGGTTCCACAGTGCTGCCGACGCCCCGATTCAGTTCCACCTGCACCACCGCTTTGGCGATGTCGCCGAACCCAAGAACATGCGACCCACCGTCATCGTCCAGTGTCATGTCGGACTCGCTCGCTGCAACGATTCGGCCTTGCAGTTGAGTGCCATCCGCGAGCGTGACAGCGATGAGCCGTCCCAGGTTGCGCCGGAAATGTTTAGGTTCACTCAACGGACGCGATACGCCGCGCGTACTCACCTCCAGCACATATGTCTGTTCGCCGACGAGATCTGATTCGTCAAGGGCGCGCGAGATGGCTTTGGTGGCGCTGGCGATCTGGTCAAGGTCGGGGCCATGGCCAGTGGGGCCGTCGCCATCCAGGAACACCCGTAACAGTTCGCGCGAACCGGCCTTGCGCACCTCAATGGTGTCTACTTCCAAGCCGATCTGGGCCGCAACAACCCGAAGGAACCCGGTGAGTGCCGTAACGTCCATCTGCGGTCCTTCTGTTGTATGTGCAGGTTTTGGCCTAGTCTATCCCTTGATCTCGCGCAACACCTCGGACGCCGCAGTATTAAACGCCACTTCCCGGCTGGCCCCAGTGGCACGGTCACGGATCTCCACATTGCCCGTAGCGAACGCCCGCCCGATCACCACAATGGTGGGGATGCCCAAAACCTCGGAATCGGTGAACTTCACGCCGGGGCTGGCTTTACGGTCATCCAACAACACGTCGATACCCGCCGCGTCCAACTGTGCCGCCAGATCGCGGGCGGCAGAGAACACAGCCTGATCCTTGCCGGTGGCCAACACCAACACATCGTACGGGGCCACTTCACGCGGCCAGGCCAGCCCTTTGTCGTCAGCGGTGCTCTCGGCGATGGCGGCTACGGCACGCGAGACGCCCAGCCCGTATGAGCCCATGGTGACGGTGACCAGTTTGCCGTTTTGGTCGAGCACCTGAAGACCGAGTGCTTCGGCGTATTTACGACCCAATTGGAAAATATGGCCAATCTCGATGCCGCGCGCCAACCGCAACGGGCCGGAGCCGTCCGGTGCCGGGTCGCCAGAACGTACCTCGGCCACGTCGATCACTCCGTCGGAGACGAAATCACGGCCTGCCACCAGGTCGTACACATGGCGGTCGGTCTCATTCGCGCCGGTGATCCACCGGGTGCCCGACACCACGCGCGGGTCGGTGAGATAACGCACCTTTGCACTGCCGTTCTCCCCCAGCACCTTGGCAGCGCCACGTACCGGACCGAGGTAACCCCGTACCAACTCCGGGTGGGCGGCGAAGTCTTCCTCGGTGAACGGCTCAAACCCGGCTGGGGCCAGCGCCGTTTCCAGCCGCTTCTCGTCCACTTCGCGGTCGCCAGGCAAGCCGATCACCAGCGGGTAACTGGTGCCGTCCAACTCGCGCACCTTCACGACAACGTTTTTCAGGGTGTCGCCGCCCTGCCAGGGGCGGTCGGCACGCGGGTAACGTTCGTTAGACAACGCCACCAATGATTCGATGGTGGGCACGTCCGGAGTCTCCTCGACGTGAGCTACCGGGGCAGCGTCACACGGTAGCGGTTCGGGTGCAGGGATGCTCAC
>JAIRRM010000095.1 GCA_031255975.1 Propionibacteriaceae bacterium
CTATGGACGTGGCGAGCGGATGAAACTGGAGCGCGACGAGGTGCGCATCGTCTCCGGGGTGTGGCAAGGCGAGACCATCGGTTCCCCCATCGCCATTGAGGTGGCGAACACAGAGTGGCCCAAGTGGCAGCAGGCCATGAGCGCCGACCCGGTGACAACTGCCCAACTAGCGGCCGATCCACATTCCTCCCCGCTCACCCGCCCTCGCCCCGGTCACGCCGATCTGGCGGGAATGCAAAAATACGACTGGCTGGATTCCCGCCCTATTCTGGAGCGGGCCTCCGCACGGGAGACTGCCGCTCGGGTCGCCGTCGGTGAAGTGGCGCGGAGATTCCTGGCGCAGGCGTATGGCATCACCGTGTTGAGTCACGTAGTCGCCGTCGGCGGGGTGGGTAGCACCACGCATGAGCTTCCCAACACCGCTGACCTGGCGCTTATTGACGCCGACCCGATGCGCTGCATCGACCCGGTGGCGTCTGGTCGCATGATGGCCGCCATCGACGAAGCCCAAGCCGCTGGTGACACTCTGGGCGGCGTGGTCGAGGTGGTGGTGTGGGGGTGTCCCCCCGGTGTCGGTTCGCACATCCAAGGCGAGCGTCGGCTGGATGCGAAACTGGCCGGGGCCTTGATGGGTATCCAAGCCATCAAGGGCGTCGAGGTGGGGGCCGGGTTTGCAGCCGCCGCCGTACCGGGTAGCGAGGTACATGACCGGATACTGCCGGGGTTGGGTGGCATCACTCGCGCATCTAACAACGCCGGTGGCATCGAAGGTGGCATGAGCAATGGGCAACCCATTTGGCTCCGGGCCGCCATGAAGCCTATCGCCACGCTCAGTAACTCGCTGCCCACAGTCGATGTGGTCAACGGCGCGGCGGTAGCCGCGCAGCATCAGCGCTCCGATGTGTGCGCGGTGCCCGCCGTCGGGGTGGTGGCCGAAGCGGTGGTGGCGCTGGTCATCGCGGCGGAATGCCTGGAAAAGTTCGGCGGCGACTGCGTGGCCGAGACGAGACGTAATCTGTACGGCTACCTGACGCAACTGCGCGAGCATGGGTTGCAGGTTGTGTAGGTTCTGGCGATGAGCGTCATATTGGTGGGGTTACCGGGGGCGGGCAAGTCAACGGTGGGGAAGCTGCTCGCCAACCGGTTGGAGTTGCCGTTCGTCGATCTGGACGCCCGTATCGAAGCCGATACCGGACAGGCCATCGGCGACATCTTCGCCACTGCTGGCGAAGCCGCCTTTCGCGACTTAGAGGCCGCTACGACCGCCGTAGTACTCAGCGGTGAGCCGCTGGTGTTATCTCTGGGCGGGGGAGCGGTCACCAGCCCTGCGGTACGGGAGGCAATCGCGCCGCACACAGTGGTGTGGTTGCAGGTGAGTGTGGCGAGCGCCGCAATGCGGATAGGCGATACCAAACGCCGACCACTGCTGAGAGCAAATCCGGCGGAACGGCTGCGGGTGCTCCACGAGGAGCGCAGCCGGATCTACCGTCAGGTCGCCGACGTCGCGGTGTCCACCGAACGCGGCTCACCAGCGGTCGTCACTGATCGAATCATCAAAGCCCTGGAGGAGAATCGACGTGCTTGAGATCAACGTAGCCAGTTCTCATCCGTACTCGGTGGTCATTGGATCGGGAGCGCTACGGAAGTTGCCGGAGCTTTTGGACGGCGTGGTGCGGGTAGCCGTGGTGTATCCCACGGTGCTCTCCGCCCCGGCGGGAACGATTAGCGCGCTACTGCAAGCCAACGGGGTACAGGTGTTGCCGCTGGTAGTGCCGGAAGGGGAACTGGCGAAAACGCCAGCCGTGGTGGCGGCGCTGTGGCAGGCGTTGGCGGCGGCGGACTTTACCCGTAGTGACCTGGTGGTGGGTGTCGGCGGCGGAGCCACCACCGATGTGGCCGGGTTTGCCGCGGCTTCGTACCTGCGGGGTATCCCTTGGGTAGCCGTGCCGACCACCGTGCTGGGGGCTGTGGACGCTGCCGTCGGTGGCAAAACCGCCATCGACCTCCCAGAGGGCAAGAACCTGGTGGGTGCGTTCCATGAGCCACGGGCGGCGTTGGTAGATCTCGAACTGCTGCGTAAGTTGCCAGAGCGCGAAGTGTGTTCCGGACTGGCTGAGGTCGCAAAGGCGGGGCTCATCTCTGATCCGGCTATCCTGCGGCTCATCCTCGAAGATCCTGACGAGAGTCGCGATGTCGTCTCGGAGCGTTTCGCAGAACTGGTGGCGCGGGCGGTTGCGGTGAAATCCGCCGTGGTGGCGGGCGACCTCACCGAACGCACCTCCCTGGGAACCATGGTGGGACGAGAACAGCTCAACTACGGGCACACCATGGGGCACGCCATTGAGACATATGAGCATTTCCGGTGGCGTCACGGTGAGGCAATCGCCGTAGGCATGGTGTACGCGGCGGAGTTGGCGGCGATCACCTCGGGGTTAAGCGCGGAAACCGTGGCGTTGCACCGCGACGTGCTGCGGCTTCTCAGTCTGCCCACCAGCTACTCCGCCGCCCCGTACGAGGCACTCAGAGCACTTATCAGCCGGGACAAGAAAACCCGGGGCACCACCCCCCGTTTTGTGCTGCTTGACCAGCTTCAGCACCCGGTCGTCGTTTCGCCTACCGAGGACGCCTTGAATACCGCATACCAACGTATCGCGTTGTAACCGCTAGAATCTCTGGGGCTGATAGGGCCGATTATGGCTGACGAGGCCGAACCGCAGAGTTCCCGACAGTAAGGACACCGACGTGGCAACGACAAATGACATCAAGAACGGCACAGTACTCGATCTCGACGGGCAACTCTGGCAGGTCATCTGGTTCCAGCACCACAAACCCGGCAAGGGCAACACCAAGGTGCTCACCAAATTGAAGCATGTGCTCACCGGCAAGGTGGTGGAGCGTGCTTTCCCCGCCGACACCAAGATCGACATCACCCAGGTCGATAAATCAGACATGCAGTACCTGTATGAGGAACCGGGCATGGGTTACGTGTTCATGGACACCCAGACATACGACCAGCTCACCATCCCCGCCGAGGTGATCGGTGATGCCAAAGATTTCATGCTGGAATCGATGATGGTGCAGGTCGCCGCCCACGAAGGGGTGCCGCTCTACGTCGAACTGCCCGCCTCGGTGGAGTTGGAGATCACCTACACCGAGCCCGGCCTGCAAGGTGATCGTTCCAGCGCCGGCACCAAGCCTGCCACCCTGGAGACCGGTCGGGTCATCCAGGTGCCGCTGTTTATCACCCAGGGTGAGCGCATCAAAGTAGACACCCGTTCCGGCGATTACCTTGGCCGTGCCAACTGAACCGGGTACGCCTGAGACGTGTTGCCACGTCGACCAGGCATCACCTGCTCCAGCGGTGACGTTGCCCGTTTGGCAGCATCCACCGGTGGAGGGGGCTGTCATCGTGCAAGTGTTGGACGATGGCACCCCGCACCACCACTCCCGGCGCACGAAAGCCCGCAAGGAGGCACTCGACCTGCTCTACCAGGCCGAGGTACGTGGCGTTGATCCGCTGGCACTGTTGCATGAATTGGACATCGCCCCACGCGAGTTGACCGCCACGATTGTGCGCGGCGTCCGAAATGGATTAGCTGGCATCGACGCCGCGATTATGAGCGTACTGCCCGCAGATTGGCCACTGGAGCGTCAGGCCGCCCTCGACCGTAATCTGGCCCGCATTGCTGTCTGGGAGATAATGAGCGGCACGGCGGCGGCGGTCGCCATCTCCGAGGCGGTGGCGCTGGCAGATGAGTACTCCACGGATTCTTCAGCTCAGTTCCTTTCCGGCATCTTGGGCGCGGTCGCAGCATCTGACACGTGGGGTAATCGGCTCGCGTAGACCAATAAGTGGCTCGCCAAGAATCGGAATCGGACTATTACAACTCTTGGCCCTCACCGCTGCGTCTGTTATCACCCGGAGCGGTAACTGGGGGAGGGCACCCAGGCTCGGCCTAGAAGGAGTCGGGAAATGCTCAAGGCAACCTCGTGGCCGCCGTCATTATGGTGGTCGGTGCCATCGTGCGCAGCGGATAACGCCGGTGTGGAGACAATAAGTTTTGCGCAGGAACGTAATTTAATTGATTGTACCGAGGTGCCTCACGTAATTGTGGGCGTGAAATCTGGGTTTGTGCCTCGGATTATTTAAGCGTGTGAGGCTTGCTCGTTTGGTTGTCAATTGGTTGATTGACGGGGTTAATTCTATTCCTGCCTCCCATACAGGCAAGCCTCCACCTTATCCAGGCATTTTCACGCTCACTTTATGTGAGACACCAACAATCACTACGTGCTCAAAGAGCATGAGGCACGTCGGGGCCGCCGCCTGCCAGATCGCGCGGCGCGCGTTGACCCGCGACCAGCCCGTCGCGGCGCACAACTCGTCGAGCATCCGGCCCTTCTCCTTCTTCAACGCCCGCCCGTACTCGGCGGCGTACTTCTTCGTCAGGTCACGCTTGGTGGCCATCGCCAACTCCATACCCGTAGTCGGCCACGACCCGCCCCAGAGTGCCCACACCGACACGCCCCGTCTCGCGATCATCCTTACCTGAGGCAAGCATCCCCGTTCGCGATCGTTTTAGCTGAGGCATGACGAGTGCTTGACGTACAAGTTAAGGGATCTTAGAGTGTGAGCCATAACACCGTTAGTTTGCGTTCGAGGATTTGTATCCGAACGCAGGGTGCTGAGTAGGTGACACCGCTGCCGTTCATATAACCGTTCAAAGGAGAACGAGATGTCTTTCTTCAAAAAGATTGCGGGCGTGTTCATGGCCATGGCATTAGCAGTGGCTGGGTTGACTCTGGCATCTCCTCGTGCGATTGCCATCAATATGCCCGCTCCTATGACTTGCGAAGTGCAGGTAAGCACTGCGGGGCTTCGGGCAAGCGTGAAAAACGTCTCATGCGACACCGTCCAAGCGTAGGAGCACTATCGCAGCCCCACAGGACAAGCCCACACAGACATAGGCCCAAAGGTACCCGACGTATCCACAACCAACGCGATCTACTCCCCTTGCACCATCACGGGCCACGGCGGACAGGCTTGGAAAGGCTCATACACCGGCACATTTTCTTTCTGAGGACGAAGGGGGTTCCATGAACCGTATCGTCGGATTGTGGGCAGTTCTGTGCTCGGTGGCACTGGGGTTTGCGGCCACAGGTTGTGCCACCACCGAGCATGAGAACCCTTACGCAGCAGATTTTGCGTTCGCTCGTACTCAGACCGATGTTCCTGAGATTCTGGCGGCACTCGAAGACGGCGTCATCACCGACGCTGAGTATCTGGAGAGCGCCCAGTTGACCGTGGAATGTTTGGTGAATCGCGGGTTTGGGGCCGAATACCTGGGAGAGGGGCGACTTCGGGTGGCAGCGATCGCCGACCAGGAATTTGCCGAGATGGACGACGCGATTCGCGCCTGCGCGGAATCAAGGATTGACATACTCTCTCCGCTGTATTGGGGTACGCTGCGCAACCCGGAAAACCGTGACCGTATCGAACTGCTGCTAGAGTGCTTCAAACGTTTCGGCCTGATCGACGAGGGCATGTCGGCGGATCAACTCAGGGCTGTTGATTTTGACAATCCGCCATGGAACCCGTTGAGCGGAGACTACGACGGATGCCTTACCGATCCGATCAACTACCCAGGTGGTGCTCCGGATCTGCTCCCTGAAGAGAATCCCCCGGTGATTAAATGGGAGAACCTAGACGAATCAGGTGAGGGGTGAACCTCCGCGCTCCGCTCGAAACGAAACCTGTTATAGGAGTGGTTCAGAATGACACGGCAGTCGCGGGTCATGGGACGTCGAACGGCAACGTCCGGACATGAGATGAGCGTGGCTGCCGTGGTTTTCGCTGCGACTTACAGAACTCAGATTTATAACGCTAACGCCGATATCGCCTTCCACTCGGTGGCCGCCGACGATACGGCTTCCGCTGCGTTCTACGGCTCTAGTCCGACGTCACTGACGATACAGGGGGCAGTAACAACTTACGGCCTGTCGGAGAGGAAAGGCGATGGGATCTGCTTGCAGCACTATCCAGAGCGTCACTTACACTCTGACATGGGAGAACGCATGTCCTGGAACTACCTGCAACGCCACCTTCATAAGCACGAGTCTTCCGACTTGGCCGGGCGACTCAGGAGGACCGGTTTGGCTCAGTCCAAACTCTCTAGTCGGTATCCATAAAGGCGGAACTTCTGGCGACCCGGATAGCACTGGGGCGCGCTCGGTGTACTCGAATCTGATTTACAGGCCGTCAGGTACGAACACAAGGTGAGCAAGAGAAAGGGCACATAAGTATGAATGGGGTGCGTTTTCACGCGCTCCGAGGGCGCACGCAAGTAGGCGCAGCCAATGGGAGCAGGTTCGTGGCCTTGGCGGTCGCTGTCCTCTGCGTGGTCGTGACTGGTACGGCAGCTTGTACTCTATCGACAGTTGATGGAGGGGATTCAGCTATCAGCGTCGTGACGTACCAGCGTCGCGGGGACGATGGCGATACGGCTGAACTCACCGGGGTGCTGACGGCTGTGAACGGGTGTCTTGTCGTGAGAGCCGACGGAACCACGACTTTGGTGTATTTTCCGGAGGATCAGGTCGAACAAGCAACTGGGGAAACTATCTGGCTCTTCGGAAGGCGCTATCGGTTGGGTGACACGGTCACTTTCGGTGGCGGGTATTACCGCATCGAAGGAGCCAACATTCCTGAAGAGTGCCAGCAGGCCATGCTCGCCGGGACTGTATTCACGGCGAGTTCGGTTTATGTGCCGTAATCTATGCTCGCCCAACAGGTGAGTCTTGTCTCCTGCTCTTTGTATCCCTCTGGTAGCCTGATTGGCGGTCAGGAGGGGAGTCATGGCGGATGCCCACGAGGCAGTCTTGGTACTAGAAGACGGACGGAGCTTCGTAGGTGTTCCTTTCGGTGCAATCGGTGAGACGTTCGGCGAGGCCGTGTTCGCTACCGGTATGTCCGGCTATCAGGAGACGCTCACCGACCCCAGCTACCACCGTCAGGTGGTGATAGCCACCGCGCCGCATATCGGTAACACCGGCTGGAATGACGAAGACGACGAATCGGCGCGAATCTGGGTGGCTGGCTATGTGGTGCGTGACCCGTCTCCGGTGCCCTCCAATTGGCGTTCCAAACGCACTTTGCAGCAGGAGTTGGAAGCGCAGCGCATCGTCGGAATCTCTGGTATTGATACTCGCGCCCTCACCCGGCATCTGCGCGAACGCGGCGCGATGCGGGTGGGCATTTCCTCCATCGACACCGACGTGGAAACGCTGCTCGCCAAAGTGTTGGCCAGCCCGCCGATGGAGGGTGCCGACCTGGTGGCCGACGTGAGCACGAAGGCTCCATACGTCGTCCCCGCCATCGGGGAGCGCAGGTTCACCGTCGTCGCCTTGGATCTTGGTATCAAGTCGAACACTCCGCGTGAGTTTGCCGAGCGTGGCGTGGAGACCCATGTGCTGCCCGCCAGCGCCACTTTGGCGGACATTGCCGCCCGCAATCCAGATGGAGTGTTTTTCTCGAACGGCCCCGGTGACCCGGCCACGGCGCATCACGCCATCGCACTATGTCGTGAGGTATTGCGGGCTGGCTACCCGTTTTTCGGCATCTGCTTCGGCAACCAGATATTCGCCCACGCGCTCGGCTTTGACACGTATAAGCTGAAATACGGCCATCGCGGCATCAACCAACCGGTGCTTGATCGTGCCACTGGCCGGGTGGACATCACCGCCCATAACCACGGTTTCGCGGTACGCGCCCCGCTGGAGGGCGGTGTGACGACCCAGTACGGTACCGCCCGGGTGAGCCACCGCTGCTTAAACGATGACTGCGTGGAAGGTTTGAGCCTGGAGCGTGATGGTCATGTGGTGGCGTTCTCGGTGCAGTACCATCCGGAGGCCGCCGCCGGCCCACACGATTCTGAGTACCTGTTCGACCGGTTTATCGCGTTGCTACAACGGGCTGCGGCGGACGGTTCCTGGCTGCGGCAGGCCCGCCGAGAAGGTGGAATGTGATGCCCAGACGTACCGATATCTCGTCCATTCTGGTCATCGGCTCTGGCCCTATCGTCATTGGGCAGGCCGCCGAGTTCGACTATTCCGGCACACAGGCTTGCCGGGTGCTACGCGCCGAGGGGTTCCGGGTGATCCTGGTGAACTCCAACCCGGCCACCATCATGACCGACCCGGAGTTCGCCGATGCCACCTACGTGGAACCGGTCACGCCGGAGTTTGTGACACGGGTGATCGCCAAGGAACGTCCCGATGCGCTGTTGGCGACCCTGGGCGGCCAAACGGCGCTCAATATAGCCGTGGCGTTACATGAACGCGGGGTGTTGGCGGAATACGGCGTGGAACTCATCGGTGCCAGCATTGAGGCCATTCACCGCGGCGAGGATCGCGAGGAGTTCAAGAGAGTCGTCGAATCCCTCAGCGGCATCGAAGGCGGGGCACCGGAGGTGGCACGCAGTTTCAACTGCCACACCGTAGCCGAGATCATGACCGCCGGACGGACACTCGGCCTGCCGGTGGTGTTGCGCCCCAGCTTCACCATGGGTGGTTTGGGCAGCGGTTTTGTCCATAGCGAGGACGATTTGGCTCGGCTCGGTGCCATCGGCCTGGACGCCAGCCCGGTCACCGAGGTGTTGGTAGAAGAGTCGATACTCGGTTGGAAGGAGTACGAACTGGAGGTGATGCGCGACCGCTTGGACAACGTGGTCATCGTCTGCTCCATCGAAAACTTCGACCCGATGGGAATACACACCGGCGACTCAATCACCGTCGCCCCCGCCATGACGCTCACCGACCGCGAGTATCAGCGGATGCGCGACGTGGGTATTGGCATCATCCGCGCGGTGGGCGTGGACACCGGCGGCTGCAATATTCAGTTCGCCATCAACCCCGACGACGGGCGCATGATCGTCATTGAGATGAATCCCCGTGTGTCGCGTTCGTCGGCACTGGCGTCGAAGGCCACCGGGTTCCCAATCGCCAAAATCGCCGCCTTGGTGGCGGTCGGCTACACCCTGAACGAGATTCCGAACGACATCACTGAGCAGACACCTGCCAGCTTCGAGCCAACCCTCGACTATGTGGTAGTCAAAGCCCCTCGATTCGCGTTTGAGAAGTTCCCCACCGCCGACGACACGCTCACCACGCATATGAAAAGCGTCGGCGAGGCGATGGCCATCGGACGTAACTTTTCCGAGGCACTGGGCAAAGCGCTGCGTTCCCTGGAGGACGCCAAAGCCCCGCTTCGGCTCACCGGCGACCCTGGGGGCACCAAGGAAGAACTGTTGGCTTTGGCCGCCCGTCCCCGCGACGGCCGGATTCAACTGGTGGTGCAGGCGCTACGGGCCGGAGCCAGCATTGACGAGTGTTATCTGGCTACTCGTATCGACCCCTGGTTCCTGGCTCAGTTGCGATTGATCCTGGATGTGGCCGCCGAGGTGGCCGCCGCGAGCGAATTGACGGCCCCACTGCTGCGCCGGGCGAAACGCCACGGCTTGTCTGACGCACAACTCGGCGAGATTCGCGGCATCAGCGCGTCGCAACTGCGATCTATCCGGCACGGTTTAGGGGTACGTCCTGTCTATAAGACGGTGGACACCTGCGCCGCCGAGTTCGCCGCCCGCACTCCGTATCACTACTCGTGCTACGACATGGAAACCGAGGTGGCACCACGTACCAAACCCGCGGTGATAATCCTCGGCTCCGGGCCAAACCGTATCGGACAAGGTATCGAGTTCGACTACTCCTGTGTCCACGCCGCCATGGCGTTGTCCGCCGCCGGTTACGAATCGATCATGGTGAACTGCAACCCGGAGACGGTGTCCACCGACTATGACACCTCTGATCGACTCTACTTCGAGCCGCTGACGCTGGAGGATGTCATTGAGGTGTACCAGGCCGAATGCGCCGCCGGGCCGGTGGCCGGGGTTTTCGTGCAACTGGGGGGTCAGACGCCGTTGCGGTTGGCGCAGCGTCTCAAAGACGCCGGGGTGCCCATCGTCGGTACCAGCCCGGAAGCTATCAACCTGGCCGAGGAACGCGGCGCGTTCGGTGAGGTGCTGGCCGCCGCCAATCTGCCCAGCCCGAAGCATGGTATGGCGGAGAGTTTCGCCCAGGCTAAACAGGTGGCTGACGACATCGGCTATCCGGTGCTGGTGCGTCCCTCATACGTGCTCGGGGGGCGCGGCATGGAGATCGTGCACGACGAGGAGCAGTTGGCGGCGTATATCGCCAACTCCACGCTGATCTCTCATGAGATGCCGGTG
>JAIRRM010000166.1 GCA_031255975.1 Propionibacteriaceae bacterium
GATCGGTGATACCGAGAGCGCGCTTAGCCACGATGTGCGCCGGCAGGCCGCGACCGAAGTCGGGGCTGATCTCAAACCAGTCGATGTACGGCTTACCGAAGGTGAAGGTAACACTCTTCAGGTCGTCGGATACCTCGAACTCCTCAATCAACTCGAAGCCTGTGGTACCAGCGGCGCTGAAATAGACAACCCCGGCATCCTGCGTGACGACCTTGTCGTCATTGTCCTTCTTCGGTTCAGTGATGGTGTTGAACCTGTTCGACTGCGCAGCCCAGGCAAGCACGGTATCAATTGCGGTCACCGGAGTGCCGTCAGACCACATCGCCTTGTCGCTCAGGGTAAACCTGAGGGTGAGTGGATCTTCAGAAATCTGCTCGACTGTGCCGTAATCGGGATACGGGGTCATGTTCAGTTCTTTGTCGTAGGCCGCGAAAGTATCCATCACCATGTAGACGATGTTGGAGTTTGCCACGGCATTGCCGACTTCGGTCTGATGGTTCAGACTGTCGAAACCCTGGTTCCACGCCACAGTGAGCGCACTGGGGTTGCCGGTGTCGGTGGTGTCGCCCGGGGTTTCCTGACTAGGTGAGCAAGCACCCAGCAGCAGGCCACCGATCACGAAGGACGCGGTAGCGATGATCGCCTTCCCTTTGCCCATTTTTTCTCCATTTCTTGATAGACCGCTGCCCACACAGGTGCCCACACGGACAGCTTCCTGATTCGGGTCACGCTAGCGGCTTGTCCATCTTTTGGGAAGAGTAAGACCACATAGTGAAATCAACTTGTGACGTTTCTTATGAAGCTCTCAGCGGCACAAGCAGAAAAATGAGAGTACTCTCAGCTTTTCATGGTCAGTGAGCTGCCCCACCAGAGGCGACCACCACACCACGCAGCACCACACACGCGGGGTGTTCAACGGCACGCAGATCAACCCGGGGGTCGCTCTCGTACACCACGAAGTCTGCCGGAGCCCCGACCTCAAGGTTGGGTTGGCCTAGCCAGGTTCGGGCGGCCCAAGAGCCCGCACCCAAGGCGAACTCATGACTACCAAGTTTGCCGAGCTTCACAATCTCACCCGGTGCCTTGCCGTGCAGCACCACCGTGCCAGCATCGGTACCGCAGAAGATAGGGATACCGGCATCGTGGCACTTACCCAGTGTCTCAATATGACGACGGTAGAGATCCATCATGTGCGCGGCGTAACGCGGAAACTTAGCCCCGCCCTGCTCAGCGTAGTGCGGGAAGTTTTCCAAGTTGGTGATGGTGGGGACGAGTGTGGTCCCCTGCGCGGCCATCTTGGCGATCACCTCGTCGGTGAGACCGGTGCCATGTTCCACGCAGTCGATGCCGGCATCCACCAACTCCGCGACCGCCTGCTCACTGAAGGTGTGCGCGGTGACCCGAACACCAAGAGCATGGCAGCGTTCGATGCCCTCCGCTACCGCCCAGGCGGGCCAGCACGGTGTGAGATCGCCGGCGTCGCGCTCGATCCAGTCGGCTACGAACTTCACCCATCCGGTGCCGGCCCTGGCCTGCCGTTCCAGTTCGGCGGGGAACTCCTCGGGATCAACCTCCACAGCCATTCCCCTGACATAACGTCTGGTACGGGCCACATGACGACCACTATGGACGATACGGGGCACATCGTCACGCTCGTCAAGCCAGCGGGTCTGGGCGGGAGTGCCGTTCTCCCGGATCAACAGCACCCCGGCGTCGCGGTCGGTGAGGGCCTGTCGCAACGTCTCCTCAGGCGAAAGCGCCACCGCACCCGTCGGGCTGGCCCCGAGGCCGATATGATCGTGGGCGTCAACCAGCCCCGGCAGCACCCAGCACTGCTCAGACAACGTGGTCGCGGCGGCGATAGGGCCCTCCACCACACACCCATCCGCCACCCAGAAGTCGCGCGGCTCGGTTTCCGGCAGAATGACACCTTTTAGATGCAGGGGTTCGCTCATGCGGTGCAGTCTAGCGGCGTAAGCCCCAGATCGGTCAAAACCGCTAGCGGGGTAAGCGGGCACAAGGAACCGGCGGTTGCGAGATGCCGCGCGGCTGTGAACCCAGCCAGGCTTCCAGCGACGTAGCGTACGCCGGGCGTCTCACGTATCGTGCAACCCTAGACCCGGCCAAAGCCTCTAGCGGAGCCGGGGCCGGTTGAACGATGTTGCTGGTCGAGTAATTGCTGCAATTGGGGCGGTAAGTCGAACTTGCTGCCCTGGCTGAGTTCGGCAAGCATCGCCGGGTCTTCCAAGGCGGTGGAATCAAAACCGTAAGCGGAGAGGCTGGGAGCCGCGACCTCTACTCCGTCAGCATGATCCGCGTCTCCCGCCAGGAGCGGCACCCGCAATCCAGACGCCCTCTCTGCCTCCAGCGCGGCGCGCTTCGCCGGGTTGCCGGAGACTTTGCCACCTTTTTTCCTGCCCTGCTGCTTCCCGCCGCTCTTACCAGCCGCTTTGGCGACCTGCCCCATCATGCCGCCCATCTGCTGCATCATCTTGCGGGCGGCGACGAAACGCTTGACGAGTTCGTTCACCTGCTGCACCGTGGTGCCGGAGCCTTTGGCAATACGCAACCGGCGCGACCCGTTGAGAATCTCCACGTCGGCGCGCTCGGCGGGGGTCATCGAATAGATGATGGCCTCCACGCGATCCACCTCGCGTTCGTCAAAGTTGTCTATGGCCTCGCGCATCTGCCCCATACCGGGCAGCATCCCCATGATCTTGCTCATCGGGCCCATCTTGCGCATCTGCTGCATCTGCTGCAGGAAATCCTGCAAAGTGTATTTGTTCTTGCTGGAGAGCAGCTTCTCGGCGGCGATACGCGCCTGTTCCTGGTCGAATGCTTTCTCCGCCTGCTCGATCAGGGTGAGCATGTCTCCCATGCCCAGGATGCGGCTTGCCATCCGGTCGGGGTGGAATACGTCGAAGTCTCCCAGCCCCTCGCCGGACGAGGCGAACATGATCGGTTTGCCGATCACCTGCGCGATGGAGAGCGCCGCGCCACCGCGAGCGTCACCGTCCAGCTTGGTGAGCACCACCCCGTCGATGCCGACGCCGCGCTCAAACGCCAACGCGGTGTTTACGGCATCCTGACCGATCATGGCATCTACGACGAACAGCGTCTCATCGGGGCTGGCGACGGCCTTGATTCGGGCCGCCTGATCCATCAGTTCGGCGTCCACGCCGAGACGTCCAGCGGTGTCAATAACCACTACGTCGTAAAGGTCGCGCCTGGCTACATCCAACGCGGTTCTGGAGACGGCCACCGGGTCGCCGACACCGTTGCCCGGCTCCGGCGCGTACACCTTCACCCCGGCACGCTCTCCCACCACCTGCAACTGAGTGACGGCGTTGGGGCGTTGCAGGTCGGCGGCTACCAGCAGCGGCGAGTGACCCTGGCCCTTCAACCACTGCCCCAGCTTTCCGGCCAGTGTGGTTTTACCGGCACCCTGTAAACCGGCCAGCATGATGACGGTGGGCGGGGTTTTGGCGTACGCGATGTGCCGCGTCTGACCGCCGAGGATGCCTACCAACTCCTCGTTGACGATCTTCACGATCTGCTGCGTGGGATTGAGCGCCGCAGAGCGTTCCATGCCATGCGCACGCTGCTTCAACCGGGCGATAAACGCCTTCACCACGTCAAGGTTGACATCAGCTTCCAGCAACGCGATACGGATTTCGCGCGCGGCGTCGTCAATGTCGGCGTCGGAGATGACGCCTTTGCCACGCAAACCACGAAAGACCGTCGCCAGCCGGTCGGAGAGTGTATCGAACATGTCTATCCCTTACTCGCCTACTCGCCCAGCACTCCGGCGACGAACCCCGCCGGATCGAACGGAGCCAGATCATCCGGCCCTTCGCCGAGCCCCACCAATTTGACGGGCACGCCAAGCTCACGCTGTACCTGCACCACGATGCCACCCTTGGCGGAACCGTCGAGTTTAGTGAGTACGATGCCGCTCACATCCACCACTTCGGCAAACACCCGCGCCTGAGTGAGGCCATTTTGGCCGGTGGTGGCATCGAGCACCAGCAGCGTCTCGGCGACTCTGGCCTGTTTCTCGATAACCCGCTTCACCTTGCCAAGTTCGTCCATCAGCCCGGCTTTGGTGTGTAACCGCCCGGCGGTGTCGATCAGCACCACGTCTACGCCCTGCGCCACCCCCGCCTGTACCGCCTGATAGGCGACAGACGCCGGGTCGGCCCCCTCGGCACCACTCACCGTCTGTACCCCCACCCGGTCGCCCCAGGTGGTGAGCTGTTCCGCAGCGGCCGCGCGGAAGGTATCGGCGGCTCCCAGCAGTACCGTCTTGCCCTCGGCGACCAACAACCGGGCCAGTTTGCCAACGGTGGTGGTTTTGCCGGTGCCGTTTACGCCAACCATCAAAACAACGGCGGGCTTGCCACCGTCAAGGTCTAGTTTGCGATCAAGGGTTGGGTCGGCGAGTCGTACCAGTTCGTCGGTGAGTATCGCGGCGGCGGCATCCTTACCCTTCAGACCCTCCACACCCAGTTTGGTACGTAGTGCCGCGACAAGTTCCGTGGTGGGGCCGACCCCAAGATCGGCGGCGATGAGTGTGGTCTCGAAATCATCCCAGGCGGCGGCGTCAAGAGACTCGCTGCTGAGCAAGCCGAGCAGCGCGCGCGACAGCCCGTTGTCATGGGATGCGAGACGGCGTCGCAGCCGAGTGAGACGAGAAGCGGGGGGTTCGGGTACGGTTTCGACTCCCGGCTGGGCTTCGATTCGCCGCGCCGCGCCTTCCGCCTCGGGCTGCAAAGCCGCCGCGCCGCCCTTGCCACCTCTCAACGCCCGGCGCAGCAGCAACACCGCGATCACCGTAGCCAGCAGCGCAACGACCAGCAACGCCCAGTTGTACCATTCCACGAACGTCTACTCTACCGGAGCGACAGGCCCGGGCTGGTTGCCGGCAATTCCAGGTATGCGCTATCGACTGCGAGAAAGCGCAACTCACACCGGACAAAACCGCAGTTGCCCGCAGTTGGGCGCAACTACGTAACCGGAGTCAGTCCGCGAGACGCTGGGAGACCACCTTCGAGACACCGTCGCTTTTCATGGTGATGCCGTACAGCGCGTCGGCGACCTCCATGGTGCGCTTCTGGTGGGTGATTATCAGTAGCTGGCTCCTAGCGCGCAGTTCCTCATACACCGAAAGCAGTCGGGCGAGGTTCGTCTCGTCCAGCGCGGCCTCCACCTCGTCAAGGATATAGAACGGGCTGGGCCGGGCGATGAACAGCGCCAGTAGGAATGCGATGGCCACCAGCGAGCGCTCACCGCCGGAGAGTAGCGTGAGACGTTCCACCTTCTTGCCAGCAGGGCGCGCCGAGACCAGCACGCCGGTACTCAGCATGTCGGACGGGTCGCTGAGCGTCAGTTTGCCCTTGCCACCGGGGAACAGCCGGGAGAAGATTTCGTCGAACGCCGCCGCCACATCGGTGAACGCCGCCACAAACGCCTCTTGCACCTTGGCATCCACCTCGGCGACGATAGCCAACAGATCCTTACGGGTGGCCTTGATGTCCTCCACCTGCGAGGAGAGATAGGTGTGCCGCGCGTTCAGCGCCTCGAACTCCTCCAGCGCCAACGGGTTGACAGTGCCCAGCACCAGCAGGTCGTTTTCGGCCCTCCGAGCCCGCTTCAGTTGCGTCTCGCGGTCATAGCGGATGGGTGGCCGCGGCTGACCGCCCTGCGCTTCCTCGTCCGGAGTGAGCAGTTGCGGCACCAGTTGATCGGGGCCGTACTCGGAAAGCAGCGTCTCGGTGTCGAAACCGAAATCCGTGATGGCCCGGTCAGCCAACCCTTCGATACGCAACTTACGCTCTACCTGCAACATCTCGTCGCGGTGCGCCCCCTCCACCAATTTGTCGAGCGCGGCGGTAGCTTCGCGTACCTTGGCGCGTGCCGCCCCCAGACCAGATTCGGCGGCGATACGCGCCTCCTCGGCGGCGCGACGCTCAATGGTTGCCTGTTCATGAGTGGCCTCTAGCAGCAGCAGCAGGTACGCGGCCCCAGTCTGTACGGCGCGAGCGACATGCGCTTCACGCACCGCCCGCTCCATCCGTTCGGCGGCGGCGGCCCGCGAAGCCCGTTCCGTCTCCGCGGCCTTGGTAAACGCCACGGTCCGTTCCGCAGCCAGCCGAAGCCGTTCTTCGGCACCGCGTAGCGCCAATCGGGCCTCCAACTCGGCGCGGCTGGCGATCCGGGATTCCTCCGCGAGCCGATCACGTTCTGCGGCGTCAGGTTCGCCGATGTCGCCTTCGGCTCCAGCGGCCTCGATGCGACGTGTCACCTGCGACAGCCGTTGCTCGTCCGCCGCCCTTTGCCCGGACACCACCTCAATATCTGCGGCGGCCTCCGCGAGCGCCGTCTCGGCGGTTGTTAAATTGCTGGCCAGAATGGCGAGACGCTGCTCTTGGGCGGCAGCCGTAGCCTTGGCGGCGGCCAGGGCGGCCTCGGCTTCCGCCGCCGCCTCACCGGCCAGGGCGGCCTCGGCTTCCGCTACCGTATGCGCAACGCTGAGTTCATCGACCACCCGTTCCGCCGCAGCCAGTTCGGCCTGCGCGTCCGTCAACGCCGCCGCCACTTCCAGAGACGAATCGAGGCCACCGCCCACGACGGCGAACCAGCCACTCAGTAGTTCCCCCTGCCGGGTGACGGCGATCAGGTCGGGGTGGCGCGCGATAACCGCAGCGGCGGCGTCGAGGTCGGCGACGGCGATGTAACCGTCCAGCAACCAGGAGACGGCACCGACGAGCTTGGGATCAACCTCCACCAGATCAAGCAGCCAGGAGGTGCCGCTGGGAGGTACCCCACGCTCAGGGGCCGCCGCAGCCCCGCCAAAAACCAATCGGATGGGCTGCCCCTCGCCCGTACCGGCAGCGCGCAGTGCCTTCAAGCCCTCGGTGTGAGTGGCTCCTGCCGCAGTGTCGGCGTACTGTCCCAGCGCGGCGGCCACCGCCCGTTCCCAGCCCCGCTCCACTCGCAGCGCCTCGCCGAGCGGCTTACCGAATCCGTCCTGCGGGTCTACGGCTTGTAGCGTCTGTCGCAACGCCGCCACCCGTCCGCCAAGCGCCGCCGCCAATCGGGT
>JAIRRM010000184.1 GCA_031255975.1 Propionibacteriaceae bacterium
CCTCTCCTGCCTCTGCTCCTGTATTCCGCCCTATCGCCGATCCTGGCCCGCTCGGGCTGGCGTCGTTTGCGGCGACCACTTTTATCCTCTCGGTGTTTAACGCCGGGTTGGTGGACAAGTCCGCTGAACCTGTGGTGTTTGGCGTGGCTCTTTTCTACGGCGGCGCTACCCAGATAGTCGCTGGCGTCCTCGAATTCATCAAGAACAACCTGTTTGGCGGCGTGGCGTTTTGCTCGTTCGGTGCCTTCTGGATGTCGTTCTGGTATCTCACCACGCATCCGGAAATGTTCGCCTCCACCGAACATAAAGGCACAGGTGTGGGAGTGTTCCTACTGGCGTTCACTATCTTCACTGGCTACATGCTGATTGCGGTCAGCAAGGTCAACTGGGGTTTGACGTGTACGTTCACGGTGTTGTTCATCGCGTTCATCGGTCTCACCGTCGGTGATCTATGCGAACTTGAAGCCGCCACCCGCGTTGGTGGTTGGTTCGGTCTCGCTGCCGCTTTCGGCGCGTGGTACTGCTCTTTCGCCGGGGTGCTTAACTCCACCTCCGGCAAGACGGTGCTCTCCGTCGGTCCGAAAGGTGCCGCACACTAACGCCCTGTAAATACGTACAACGCCCGGCTCTCCTTTGTGGATGGGTCGGGCGTTGTGCATGTGTGTGCGTTTGGGTGTTCATTGGGCAGTTTTGTACGTAAACGCCCGCCAGAAGTGTACGAAAGTGTCCAATGAACACTCGAATGCGCAAGGACAGCCATGGAGAGGTGTTTTGGGGAGGGGGTTCCTGCCGAACGGGGATGTCTGGGGGAATGGACTCCCGGCGAGGTTGAATCTCAGCTAGAGACAGACGCCGTCAGCACCCGGCAGACGTTCAGGGCATCATCCAGCAATACGATGTCGGCGCGATTGCCGATAGCCAGCGAGCCGACACCTTCAAGAGAGAGGTAGGCCGCAGGATGCGCGGTGGCGGCGCGTAACGCCAAGGCTAAAGGCACCCCGGCGGCGACCGCCGTACGTATCGCGCGGTCTAAAGTGAGCGTAGAACCGGCGATGGTGTCGCTTCCGGCGATCCGGGCCACCCCGGCGGTGACCGTGACCGGCAGTTCGCCCAGACTGTACGAGCCGTCGGCAACCCCCGCCGCGGCCATGGCGTCGGTGATGAGCACACAGCGTTCGGGCTTGGTGCGCATCACCTGGGAAAGCAGTTGCGGCGCGACATGTACCCCGTCGAATATCAACTCCACCCACACGGCTGGGTGCTCCCAAAGCGCCAGCACCGGGCCGGGAGCGCGATGCAAAAGTTCGGGCATCGCGTTGCCCAGATGAGTGGCTCCGGTGGCACCAGCCGCGATGGCGGCGCGGGCGGTGTCGTAATCACAGCCGGTGTGACCCAGCGCTACGGTGACCCCGCGTTGCGCCAGGTACGTCACCGCCTGGATGCCCCCGGCACGTTCCGGCGCGAGGGTTACCAGTTTCACCGCGCCGTGGCTGCCGGCGGCGAGTAGTCGCTGGATGTCGTCGCTGGTGGGATCGATGAGGCGAGCCACCGGGTGCGCGCCATGGTATTCGGGAGCCAGCCACGGCCCTTCCAGATGTATTCCGGCGAGTTCCCCGGCGCTTACCAGCGGGGTCAGCGCCGTGATCTGAGCCTCCAGTTCAGCGATGCTCTGGGTGACCAACGAGCCGATCATGGTGGTGGTGCCGTGGGTGCGATGGGTGGCGAGCACGGTACGGGTCGCAGCCACGCCTTCGCCGAAGGAGGCTCCGCCGCCGCCGTGACTATGTATGTCCACGAAGCCGGGGGAGAGCACGCCGTCCCATTCGATGTCGGGGGTACGGGTCGCGGCTCCGGTGCCGACGGCGGTGATACGTCCATCAGTGGTTTCTACCCAACCGGTGACGAGGTCGGGTTGGTCGGGCAAAAGCACGCGCTTGGCGTGGATCAGCGTGGTAGTCACCGCACCAGTCTCACACATCGCTCAGACATCCAGCCGTTGCCAGTCGGGTAGATTGGCGTACACCTGCTTGTAGTAACCCTTGAGTTTTAGCGAACCGGCGGCGGCCTCATCGATGACGCAGGTGGCGTGCCGATGCAGTTGGAGCACGGAACCGGGCCACATTGAGGTGACCGATCCCTCAATGATGGCGGCGATGGCTTCGGCCTTGGTGTCGCCGGTGGCGACCAGCACGATGGCGCGGGCGTCCATGATGGTGCCGATGCCCTGGGTGATGCAGTGTCGCGGCACTGCGGCGGCTGACTCGAAGAAGCGGGCGTTGTCGGTGATGGTGCGAGGTGCCAGCGTCTTGATCCTGGTTCGGCTCGCCAGCGAACTCGTCGGCTCGTTGAACCCGATGTGGCCATTTGCGCCCACGCCGAGGATCTGCACGTCCACCCCACCAGCGGCGGCGATCTCGGCCTCGTAGCGCTCTCCGGCGGTATCTAGCCGGGCGGGGTCGCCGTCGGGTACATGTACCCGCGCCGGATCTAGCCCCAGCGGCGTCGTGACGGTGCGGGCGATGGTGGCGTGATAACTTTCAGGATGTTCGTACGGCAGCCCCACGTACTCATCCAGCGCGAACGCCGAGGCGGCGCTGAGGTCGAGTTCACCGGCGGCCACTAATGCGGCCAACTCGCGGTAGGTGGCAAGCGGTGATGACCCGGTGGCCACCCCGAGCACCACCTGTGGGCCGACCTTGGCGGCCAACTGGGCCACCTTGGCGGCGCCGATCTCGCCGACCCGAGCTTCGTTGGGGCAGATGATGACTTCCATGGGCCTTTTCCGCCTCACTTTCCATTTCTGAGGAATTTCATAACAAGTAAATCACGGAGAGCCATTGACTGACAGGAGTTAGTAAAGTTTACTAACTCTCATGGAACGGGCAAAGTCGCCTAGTACGGGATCACTTACCCGGCAACGTCGAGGTGGATTGACTACCGCGCGGCCGCAGGACGGTCGTCGCTCCAATCTGGCCGTCGTGATGCAGTCTTTGAGTGACGAGCCGGGCCTCACCAGAGCAGAACTTGCTCGTCGTACCGGCCTCACTAAAGTGACCATCTCCGACCTGGTAGCTGAGTTAATTGACGCCGGATTGGTGGCTGAACGTGGCACCGCTCCGAGCGCAGGGCCCGGCAAACCAGCCATCGGTTTGGAGATACGTACGGATGCGCGTGACATCATCGCTTTCGATATCGCGCAGCCCGCCACGGTGAGAATTGGCGTGTACGATCTCGCCGGTGGGCAGCGCTCCGTCGCCACAGCCTCCCTAGGAGCCGCTCGGGGCGGCGACGCCGTCGCAGCGCTGGGCGAATTGGCGGCTGCGGCTATCGCGAACGCCGACCGTCCAGTGCTGGGTGTGGGTATCGGCTCCCCCGGCATCGTGGACGCCGAAGGTAAGGTGCTCTCGGCAGAGATTCTGGGATGGACGGACGTGCCGTTACAGGCACTGCTCGCTGAACGCCTCGGAGTGCCGGTGGTGGTGCTGAACGACGCCAACGCCGCCGCCAGCGCCGAACGCTCCTTCGGAGGCGGGCTGGCCGATGCCATCCGCGTCACCATCACCGACGGTGTGGGTGCTGGCATCATGCTTGGCGGCGAACTGCTCATCGGCAAATCCGCTGCGGCAGGCGAGATTGGTCACGTCGTGGTGGAGTACGGCGGCGACCACTGCCGCTGTGGCAAGGATGGCTGCCTGGAGACGTGGATCTCGGTGCCGGCGCTCAACCGGAGGTTACGCGCCGGGGCGAACATCGGCGGTGGGCCGGGATCGCGCAGCGAAATACTGGCAGAAGCTGGGCGACGCCTCGGTATGGCGCTGGCCCCCGTGGTGGCGGCGCTCGATGTGAATGAGGTGGTGATTGGCGGGCCGATTGATCTACTCAGGGGAGTTTTCGTCACCTCAGCCGCCGATCTAGTGAGCGAGCGCACCCACTCTCGCTTTCGTGCCGACACCACGGTACGACTGTCCGCGCTCGGCTCCGAGGCCGTGCTGCTCGGGGCGGCATCGCTGATAAGACTCAGCACCCTCGGAATCTCCTGAGCCCGAGACACAACAGAACATCGTGCAGGCAGAGACAACAAGAAGAGAAACCTCGTCTTAGGACAGAAGAAAGGAACAAAATGAGAAGGAAGATCGCGGCGGCCCTGTTAGCAGCGGCCACTGTAATCACCATGGCCGGGTGTTCTGACGACACTCCGAACCCGTCCGGTACGGACACTGCAAAGGGTCAGGACATCACTTTCTGGCTCATCGGCGGTGACACCCCGCAGTCGGCGCGTGACTACCTTATCGAGGAGTACAACAAGCGCACCGGTGGCACGTTGACCATTGTGGAGCAAACCTGGGGTGACATCATCACCAAGCTCACCACCAATATGCCTGATGCCAACAACACGCCCGACGTGACCGAGATCGGCAATACCCAGTCGCCGAGTTTCACCAACGTCGGCGCATTCCTCGACATCTCCGACATGTATCAGGAGTTGGGCGGCACCAAGTTGCTGCAGAGCTTCGTCGATGTCGGCATGGTGGACGGCAAGAACTACACCCTGCCGTACTATTTTGGATCGCGCTATATGTTCTACCGCAAGGATGTGTGGGAGGCAGCGGGCTACACCGAAATGCCGACCACCCTTGACGCCTTCAACGCGGCGGTGATTGACATCACTACCAAGAATCCGCTCGGCATAGCTGATTTCTCCGGCATGTTCCTGGGCGGCCAGGATTGGCGTGACGGCGTTTCCTGGGTATTTGCCAACGGTGGCGAACTGGCCAAGTACGAGAACGGCCAGTGGGCTATGACCCTCTCCGATCCGAACACCATCAAGGGGCTACAGCAGTTGCAGGACATCCAGCTACGCGCCTCAATGGCTCCGACGACCGCTCGTGACCAAAGCCCATGGCTCTACATAAACGATAGCGATTCAATGACTAACGATGACGGCACCACGTCGGCCACCGCGCTCTCCGCCGCCACCATCATGGCCCCGGGTTGGGCACACTGGTCGATTGGCGATTTGGAGGGCGATGCCCGTGTCTGGAATCCGGATAAGTTCGGCACTTACGTGCTGCCGGGTAACGACGGCAAGCCGGCTCCGGTGTTCGCCGGTGGCTCCAATGTCGGTATCTCCGCCGCGTCCAAGAACGTGGAAGGTGCCAAAGAGTTGATGCGTATCATCTTCTCCGCCGAGTATCAGCAGATCCTAGGTCAGAATGGCCTTGGCCCTGCCAACTCCGATTACGTGAACTCGCTGGGTAACGACGAGTTCGCCAAGGCCCTCATTGAGTCAGCGTCTAACTCGAAGCTCACCCCAGCCGCTGTCGGCTGGGCGGGCGTAGAGGCTACTGGCAAACTGGAGGAGTTCTTTGCGAGAGTGGCCGAAGGTGGCGATGTGGTGGCGTTGGCCGCCGAATACGACGCCACTTTGACGCCGTTGCTGAATCAGGCGTAAGCCAATGGGTGTGTGGACGGGGCTGGTGAGTGCTCCGTCCACACACCCAGATTCCGAAGTATCGTCCCAGGAGGTGCGCATGACAGCCGCAGCGCCGGTTGAGGTCGAGACCGCAGCACGCGAACTGAACCCGCGTCGTTTCAAGGTTGCGCCGTACCTGCTTATCGCTCCAGCCATCGTGATGCTAGTGGTGGCGCTGGGCTACCCATTGGGCTGGCAGTTGTACACCTCGCTACATCACTATGGTTTGGCGCAGCAGTTCGGCAGACCTGCGGAGTTTGTCGGTATCGAGAACTTCGCCACCTTGTTCGGGTCGTCCGAAACCTGGACGGTGGTGATTCGCTCCCTGATTTTCTGCCTGGTAAACGCCGGGCTCACCCTGATTATCGGCCTCGGTGCCGCGCTGCTGATGAAAGCGGTTCACACGGTGGTACGGCTCATCATCCAGGGGGCTATGCTGCTGGCGTGGGCCACCCCGGTCACCGCCGCCGTCACCATCTGGATCTGGCTGTTTGACTGGCACCATGGCGTCGTTAACTGGGTGCTGGCGCACTTTTGGCCGTCCATGGCGCACTACAACTGGCTGGGCAGTCAGTTTGGGTTCTATGCTGTCGCTACTTTGATTGTGGTGTGGATGAGCGTGCCGTTCGTGGCGCTCTCCATCTACGCCGGGCTCACCCAGGTGCCGGACGAGGTGATGGAGGCCGCGCAGATTGACGGTGCTACCGCCTGGCAACGGCTCACCCGAATCACGTTGCCGCTCATCCGTCCGGTGCTGATGATCGTCGCCTTGCTGCAAGTGATTTGGGATCTGCGCGTGTTCACCCAGACTCGCATGTTGCAGGACTACCAAGACCCGCTCAATGTGGATCTGCTCGGCACCTACATCTATCGCGTAGGCATCGGGCGGTCCGATTTCTCGATGGCTAGTGCGTTCTCCATTTTCGTGCTGCTGCTTACCGTCGCGTTGAGCTGGTTCTACGTACGTCAACTGATAAAAGAGGACAACTGACATGCCCTCCCTTCGTAAAACGCTGGTTGCGTTTGCCGCTATTGTGATGGCCGCAGTGTGGGCCTTCCCGGTGTACTGGATGGTTTCGTCGTCGCTACTGTCGAACGTTACGCTCAGCCGCAGCACTCCCACCTGGTTCCCTGCTGGAGGCACGCTCAGCAACTACCGTGCCGTGCTGGCGGACGGTCGCTTCGGCGACGCGCTTTGGGTGTCGCTCCGGGTGACGTTGCTCACCGTGTTCGTGGTGTTGATCTTCGCCTTCTTGGCGGCTCTCGCTATCTCGCGTTTCAAGTTCCGTGGGCGTAAAAGCTTCGTGCTGGCGCTGCTGTTCATTCAGATGTTGCCTGCCGAGGGGTTGTTCATCGCGCAGTACAAAATGATGGCCACTACGCAGCTACTCAACTCGGTCATCGGTGTCTCGGTGCTATACATCGCCGCCATCATTCCGTTCACGGTGTGGATGCTGCGTGGTTTTGTCGCCGGTATTCCCGCCGAATTGGAAGAAGCGGCGCAGATTGATGGCTGCTCGCCGACCGGCGCGTTCTTCCGGGTGACGTTCCCGTTACTGGCTCCGGGACTGGTGGCGTCTGGCGTGTACGCATTCCTCCAGGCTTGGAACGAGTTCACCATCGCGCTTGTCATCATGCAAGATCCGGTGTCGCGCACTTTGCCGCTGTGGTTGCGGGCGTTCATCGAAGGGTCTCGGGCGCGCGAAATTGACTGGGGTGCGGTGATGGCATCATCTACGCTGGTCGCGGTGCCGGTAATCGTGTTCTTCATGGTTGTACAGGGACGCATGACCTCCGGCTTGGTAGCGGGAGCAGTCAAGGGGTGATTCTTGATGAGTGATGCGCGCTCGATTCTAAATCTGGGTATCGACGTGGGAGGCACCAAGACGTACGGCGTGGTGCTTGACGGAGCCGACAAAGTGGTGGCGCGAGGCAGTTCACCCACGCAGAAGAGTGCGGCTGGAGTGCAGGCATCGGTGACCGGGGTGGCGCGAGCGCTGGCAGTCGAATTGGGTATCGACATCACAGGCTTTGCCAGCGTCGGCATCGGCATCCCCGGCATGGTGGACACCTGCACCGGGGAGGTGGTCTCTGCCGTGAATCTGGGGTTCGACCGGATGCCGTTGGCTGCTGCCATGGCCCCGGTGTTCCAGGTTCCGGTGTGTATCGACAATGACATGAAGGTGGCGTTGCGCGGTGCCGGATTGTTGCTCGGCACCGATTCGCTGGTGTACCTCAATATCGGTACGGGGGTGGCTTCTGCCGCCATGGAACGTGGCCGGGTGGTGCGCGGAACCGAGAACATCGCCGGTGAAATCGGCCATATCATCTATGAGCCGGGCGGGCCACTGTGCCTTTGCGGACAACAGGGCTGTCTGGAGGCGGTGCTCGGCGGACGCTACCTGGTGCCCCGGTTGGCGGAGGCCGGAGTGGAGTGGGCCGGTTTGGGTGCTATGCCGAAACATCCAGAGTATGCGCGCTGCGTAGGAGCGTTGGCGTGGGCCATCTCGGTGCTGTACCTGATGTATGACCCGTCGGTGATAGCCCTAGGTGGCGGTGTGGTTGGTGCCGCGTCCTGGCTGCCAGAAGCGTTGAGCGCGGAGTTGACGACGCGTGCCGCCCGCGCGATGTTCCCAGATTTCAAGCTCATTGAATCGCGGCTGCGTTTCCCCAGCACCACCGACCGTGCCGAGGTTGGAGCCATCGGAGCGGCGCTGGTGGGTCGGGACAGCGCGGACAGTACCAAAGGGTAGGCGAGGTGGCATCATGCGGCCCAGAGTAAAAGCGGTGGTGTTGGCGGCTGGGCACGATTCTGAGACTCGTGCGCTGCTGTTGCGACCCTTTGCGAACTCCACCGTCATCGAACAGGCATTGGCTACGGTGACTCAGGTGGTGCCCAAGCGCGATGTCATCATCGTGGTGGATGAGCACGACTCGGCGGTACGCGAGCATCTGGGTGATTCTTGGCGTTACGTGATGCAGACGGTGCAAGCCGGCACCGGTGATGCGGTGCGTTGTGCCCGCTTCGAGTTGGAAGGTTTCAACGGCGATGTGCTGGTCGCCTACGGCGATACCCCGCTCATCCGTTCGTCGAGTCTGCGGGGGCTGTTGTGGCGACACCAGCTAAAGGAGGCGCAGCTTTCAGCGCTGACGGCGATGTTGGAGCATCCGGCGTCTTACGGCCGGGTGGTTCGAGGTGTCGCGGGTGAAATCGCCGGCATCGTGGAACCGGAGGATCAGACTCCGGAGACTGAGCGGCTCACCGAGGTGAACGTCGGGGCGTACGTTATTGACAACTCGTTGCTCATCCCCACCCTGGATGAGATGGCGGCGGCGGGGGAGCATCGGCTCACTGAATTGGTGGAGCGGCTCATCGCTGCCGGGCACACCATTTCGTCGTACGCCATCTACGACCCGGATGAGGTGCAGGGCATCAATTCGCTGGAAGAGTTGGTTACCGCTGGCGATATCGTGTTGAAGCGGCTGTTCGCGCCCAGTCACGTCATTGAGACTGGTGAGATCGAGTTCGGTACTGGCGGTTGGCGAGCGCGTATCGGCGAAGGGTTCACATTGCACAATGTTCGGCGGTTGACGCAGGCGTTGGCCAATGATGTGACTCGGCGCGGCTTGGAGTCGCAGGGGGTGGTGATCGGCGGTGACCGGCGTTTCCTCTCCGCCGAGTCGGTGGTGGTGGCCGCCGAAGTGTTCGCCGGTAATAACATCCCGGTGAAGTTGTTGCTGGGCGACGTGCCCACGCCTTTGGTGACGTTCGCCGCTCCCCACCTGGGGTGCGGATACGGGCTGGTGTTCACCGCCAGCCACAATCCGCCGCAGTGGAACGGTCTCAAGGTGTTTCGCGCCGACGGCTCGTTACCGCTTGCCGCCGAAACCGACCGATTCTGCGCCGAAGCCAACGCGCTTGGCCCAGCCGATGTGGTGTCGCTCGACTTAGAGTTGGCGAAAGCGTCCGGCATTGTCCAGGACACTGACCTGACCAACGCCTATGTGGACGCGGTGGAGCGATTGGTAGACGTGGCCGCGATGCGCGACTCCGGGGGGCTCAGAGTGTTGGTAGATCCGATGTATGGCACCTCACAACTCACGCTCGGCATGATTCTCTCGGACGCCCGTTGTCGTAGCGAGTTCATCCACTCGGCTGTCAACCCGCTGTTTGGTGGGCAGTCCCCGGCTCCTGATCCAGAGGCATTGAGTCAGCTCATCACGATGATGAAGACCGGTGGTTACGGATTGGGGTTGGCCACCGATGGCGACTCTGATCGTATCGGCGTTATCGATGGGCAAGGGCGCTACGTGTCTACCAATGACCTGCTGCTGCTTATCTACTGGTATCTGCACGAGGTGCGCGGCATGAAGGGCGGTGTGGTGCGTAATCTGGCCACCACTCATCTGCTCGACCGGTTGGCGGAGCATTTTGGCGAGCGCCATTTGGAGGTGCCGGTGGGCTTCAAGCACATTACCGCTGGGATGGCCGAGATCGACGCGTTGCTGGGGGGCGAAAGCTCTGGCGGGCTCACCGTCCGGGGACATATCTTGGGCAAGGACGGCATCTTCGCTTGCGCCCTGGTGGTGGAGATGCTGGCCGTAACCGGACGGACACTCACCGAACTTTTGCGTGATGTGTACGCCATCACCGGACGGCGCTACCAGCGGGAGCACGGTGTCCCTGCCACCCCGGAGATGCGGGTGGAGTTGCCGCGCCGGATGGCCGTTGCCGCGCCCAGTGAGGTGGCGGGATACCCGGTGGAGCGTATCGACACCAAAGACGGCATCAAAATCCACTTGGTATCAGAATCCGGCTCCGCTCAGGCGGCGGATAAGCCTGGACGAGCGGGGCAAGGTGCTTGGGTATTGCTCAGATTCTCTGGCACCGAACCGGTGCTACGGATGTTCGCGGAAGCCGAAAGCCAGTCGAAGGTGCGGCAACTCATCAACTGGGTGGGTGACTTCGCCGCCGGGGTATGCCCCGGCGATCAGCCGCAAACCCATGTCTGACCATCGATAACAGCAATTAAGGAGCACCAGGCGGTATGCAGTACGGCCATTTTGACGATGCGGCGCAAGAGTATGTGATCGACCGGGTGGATACTCCGTCCAGTTGGATCAACTATCTCGGTGTGGAGCGTTGGTGTACCGTCATCAATCAAAGTGCCGGGGGTTACAGTTTTTTCCGTTCGCCGCAGTCCGGTCGGGTTACCAGATTTCGGCCCAATGGGGTGCCCGTTGATCGCCCCGGCCATTATCTGTATCTGCGTGATGATTCCGATGGCGATTACTGGTCGGCGTCTTGGCAGCCGGTGGGAAAGCCGCTGCGTCCGTTTGATGCCGGAAACGCGAACCCTGGTGAAGGGGCGGCTAGTTATCGTACTCGCCATGGGCTGTCGTACAGTGTGTATGAATCGGAGTATCGAGGCATAACTGCTAGTCAGCGTATATTTGTGCCGCTGGGCGATGATGTGGAACTGTGGGATGTGAGCGTCAGCAACAACTCTGCAGCAACCAGGGAACTCTCATTGTTCGGGTACGTGGAGTTCAGCTTCCATTCGGTGCAGATCGACAACGAGAACTTTCAGATGTCGCTTTACGCGGCGGGTTCGTCGTACGCCGCTGCGGTGATCGAGTACGACTTCTTCTACGAGCCGTGGACGTACCACTTTTTCACCGCGACACGCGAACCGGCCGGGTTCGATTCTCTGCGCGATAGCTTCATCGGATCGTACCGAGATGAGGGTAATCCGTTGGCTGTGGAGCGTGGGGAATGCTCTAATTCGCAGGGCGCCACCGGGAATCATTGCGGCGCATTGCAGCATCGCGTCACGCTGGCCCCCGGCGAGACGGTGCGATTCACGTATTTGTTGGGTTATGGTCGCCGCGAGGTCGGGCAGCGGCTCCGCGACAAATACGCCGATCCGGCTGCGGTAGACAGCGCTATCGCAAACTTGGCCAACTATTGGCAGGCCAAGCGGGCGGTGCTACAGGTACGTACCCCGGACGCCGATCTGAACACTCTCATCAACACCTGGACGCTCTATCAGGCCGAAACCTGCGCGGTGTGGAGCCGCTTCGCATCGTTTGTGGAGGTAGGTGGTCGCGTCGGGCTGGGTTACCGCGACACTTCGCAAGACGTGATGAGCGTGCCGCACACCAACCCCGACAAAGTGCGGCAGCGTCTTGTCGAACTGCTGCACGGGCAGATGAGTTGGGGCTATGGATTGCATCTGTTCGACCCGGCGTTGTTCGCCGGGCCGCGTGATGACATCCCCGGCGGGGTGAAGCTCCCCACGGTGGTGCCGAGCCGGGCCAGCGATCTGGTGCATGGCCTTGATGACGCCTGCTCCGACGATCACCTCTGGCTGGTGCCCAGCGTGGTGCAGTACGTGGTGGAAACCGGGGCGTTGTGTTTCTTAGACGAGGTGATCCCGTTCGCCGATTCCGCGTTGAATCAAAGCGAACGTAGCGCGGTCATCGGAGTTGAAGCCGCCAACGGCTATGACCCCACTCCCACCACGGTGTACCAACATCTGCTGCGCGCTATCGAGTTCACCGCGGCGCAGGTGGGGGAGAACGGCATCGCCAAAGGGCTGCGAGCCGACTGGAATGATTGTCTGAACCTGGGAGGCGGGCAGAGCGCGCTGGTGGCGTTCCTGCATGTCTGGGCGACACGTTCTTTGCTGGGGTTGGTGGCTCAGTTGCCCGAGAGTGACCCGCGCCGCGCTGACCTGCCGCGACTGGAAGCCATCTCCATCGAGGTGGGAACAGCCATTGAGCGCGAACTTTGGGACGGAGCCTGGTACCTGCGCGGCTTCACCAGCGGCGGGGTGCCCATCGGCTCCAACGCGTCACCGGAGGGAAAGGTGTTCTTGGAGCACATGCCATGGGCGGTGATTTCTGGCGTGGCTGTTCCCGAGCGGGCTACGCAGGCCATGAACGCCGTACACGAGCATCTCGCCAGTGAGTATGGCGCGCATCTGGTGTGGCCTGCCTACACCAAGGTGGACGACGCCATCGGCTATGTCACCAGGGTGTATCCCGGAGTGAAGGAGAACGGCGCCATATTCTCGCATCCGAACGCGTGGCCGGTGATCGCCGAGGCGCTGCTCGGGCGTGGTGAGCGCGCATACGGTTACTACCGCGCGCTGGCACCCAGCCGCTATAACGACCGTATCGAGGTGCGGCGTACCGAACCGTACGTATACGCTCAGTTCGAGTACGGTCGTGACCATGAGTTCTTCGGACGGGCGGAGAACCCCTGGCTTACCGGCACCGCCGGGTGGATGTACACCGCCGCCACCCAGTATCTGCTGGGCATCCGGCCTACTCTCACCGGGTTGGTGGTTGACCCCTGTATCCCGCCGGAGTGGGAGGGCTTCGAGGTCACCAGAGTTTGGCGCGGGGCCACCTACCGGATCAAGGTCGAGAATCCGCGGCACGTCAGTTGCGCCGCTTCTCGTCCTGCCGCCGTATTGCCGGTGATCTCCGCCGGTGAGACGCATAGCGTAACGGTTGTCCTCTAACAGGCATCCTGGCGCTTGACGCGGATAGCGATATATCGCTAGAGTTGCGGGGTTGTGCCGCTACACTCCGATAGCGACACCCCTGAGCACTAGAATCGCGGTCGATGCTTCGTAAATTGGTTTTCCGTTTTATCAGGCCCTACGGCGGCGCGTTGCTTGGCGTGTTGCTGTTGCAGGCCATGGCCTCTATGGCCTCGCTCACGCTGCCCACACTCAACGCCGCCATCATCGACGACGGTGTGGCCAAAGGCGATACCGCGTTCATCTGGACTCGTGGCGCGCTGATGCTGGCTGTCAGTGTCGCGCAGGTAGTGGGTCAGGTCGGTGCCGCTTTCTGCGGTGCCAAGCTGGCGATGGGTTTTGGACGCGATGTACGCGCCGGGCTTTTCGATCATGTGCTCCGGTTTTCCGCGCGTGAGGTGAACAAGTTTGGCGCGCCGAGTCTCATCACCCGTAACACCAATGACGTACAGCAGGTGCAACAACTGTTGCTGATGAGTTGCGTATTCATCGCGTCTGCTCCGCTCACCGCCGGCGGGGGCATTGTGATGGCGTTGCGCGAAGACATCGGTCTTTCCTGGCTCATCCTGGCGGCTGTCGGCGCGCTAGGCGTCGTCATCGGCATCGTGGTGGGGTTTATGACGCCGTTGTTTCGCAAGAACCAGGAGCGTATCGACAACATCAACCGGGTGTTACGCGAGCAGTTGACCGGCATTCGGGTGATTCGGGCGTTCATCCGCGAGCCATCGGAGCGAAAACGCTTCCGGGCGGCCAACAGCGACCTGATGACCCTTGGCTTCAAGATCGGCACGCTGTTCTCGCTGATCTTCCCCGCCGTGAACCTGATTCTCAACCTGTCTACCGTGGGGGTGATGTGGTTCGGCGGGCATCGTATTGACACTGGCGATTTGCAGATTGGGCAGATGCAGGCGTTCATCCAATATCTGATGCAGATTCTGATGAGCGTGATGATGGCCACCATGATGTTGATGATGCTGCCGCGAGCCCAGGTGTGCGCCCGGCGCATCATGGAGGTGTTCAACACTCCTTCGTCCGTGGCCGAGCCGGAACACCCGATCACCGAGGTGGCCACCAAGGGGCACATCGAGTTTAAGAATGTGACCTACCACTACCCCGGTGCCGAAAGCCCGGTGCTCAAAGACGTGAGTTTTGCCGTGGAGCCCGGCACCGTCACCGCCATTGTCGGAGCCACCGGTTCCGGGAAGACCACCTTGGTGAACCTGATCCCACGCTTGGCCGACGCCACCTCCGGCTCTGTACTGGTAGACGGGGTGGACGTACGCCAGCTTGACCAAGACGTGCTGTGGGCGCATGTCGGGCTGGTGCCACAGAAGCCGTACCTGTTTTCCGGCACGGTGGCCAGCAACCTGGAGTACGGCAAACCGGATGCCAGCGCGGACGAGATGTGGACGGCGCTGCGTACCGCCGCCGCGGAAAGTTTCGTGCGGGAACGCGGCGGATTGGAAAGCGGCATCGCGCAGGGAGGTACCGACGTATCCGGCGGGCAGCGGCAACGACTATCCATAGCCAGAGCGCTGATGAAGCAGCCAGACGTTTACGTATTCGACGACGCCTTCTCGGCGCTCGATGTGGCCACTGATGCCCAGGTACGCTCCGCGCTTGCTGCGGAGACCAAGGCGGCGGCGGTGTTGATCGTGGCGCAGCGCATCACGTCCATCAGAGACGCCGATCAGATTTTGGTGCTTGATGAGGGTCGCATCGTAGGGCGTGGCACTCACATCGAACTGTTGGCCGACTGCCCGACGTACGCCGAGATCGTCGCCTCGCAGCTAAGTGCGGAAGAGGCAACGGCATGAGCGAGCGAATGCAACCTGAAGTGCAGACCGATACACGGGCCGAGACGTTGAAAGACAGCGCCCCCAAGGCCAACGAGCGCCCGAAGTATGCCCCACAGGGTCACCAAGCCGGCCCCGGCCCGATGGGTGGTCGGGTGCATGAGAAGGCGGTCAACTTCATCCCTAGCCTGAAACGACTCATCGGCATGTTGCGTCCGGAGCGGCTGTTGATCACGTTCGTGCTGTTGATGGGCACCATCGGCGTGGTGTTCAACGTACTGACCCCGAGAATCCTAGGCCGAGCCACTGACGCTCTCTTTGAGGGGATCGTGGGCAAGATGCTGGCCGCGCAGCTAACGGAGCGGGGCATTGACCCGTCCACCGTGAGCGTGGCGCAGCTCGTCGAGATGTTACGGCAGTCCGGCGACGACCAGTTGGCGGACATGATCTCCGGGATGCCCGGTCTGGTGATCGGCCAGGGTATCGACTTCACTCGGGTGGGTGAGGTGCTGCTCACGGTGATCGCGCTGTTCGCCACGGCATCCCTGCTGTTGTACTTCCAGTCGTTCCTGTTGAACCGCGTCGTGCAACGCTCCGTCTACCGGATGCGGCAGGACATCTCGGCCAAAATTGACCGGCTGCCGTTGTCGTATTTCGACGGCCAACCGCGCGGTGAACTGCTGAGCCGGGTCACCAACGACATTGACAACATCCAACAGAGCTTGCAACAGTCGTTGTCACAGCTTGTCAACTCGCTGCTGAGCATCATTGGTGTTGCCATCATGATGTTTACGGTGTCATGGCAACTGGCGTTGGTCACGTTGTGCATCATCCCACTGGCGGGGGTGTCGTCCATGCTTATCGGCAAGCGGGCGCAGCAGCGCTTTGTGGCGATGTGGGCAGCCACCGGCGCGCTCAACTCTCAGGTGGAGGAGGCATACACCGGGCACGCGCTGGTCAAGACTTTCGGTCGCCGCCGTGAGGTGGGCGCGGCCTTCGGCGAAACCAACGAGGAGTTGCGTAAAGCCGCCTTCGGAGCGCAGTTCATGTCGGCGGTATTGATGCCGCTGAACTTCTTCATCGGCAACCTGAATTACGTGGTCATCGCGGTGCTCGGCGGTCTCAAGGTGGCCAGTGGCACCATGCCGCTGGGCGACGTACAGGCGTTCATCCAGTATTCGCGGCAGTTCACCCAACCCATCGGCCAAGTGGCCTCCATGGCCAACCTGTTGCAATCTGGGGTGGCCTCTGCCGAGCGGGTATTCCAAGTGCTAGACGCGGCGGAGCAGGTGCCGGACGCTACCGGCGCGCTACCGGAGCCGGTCACCGGACGTGTCGAGTTCGTAGACGTGAGTTTCAGCTACGATCCGGCGGAACCGCTGATCGAGGGCCTGAACATCGAGGCGCTGCCCGGCCAGAGCGTCGCCATCGTCGGCCCTACCGGGGCTGGCAAGACCACGTTGGTTAATCTGTTGATGCGGTTCTACGAAATCCAGCGTGGGCGTATCTTGCTAGACGGCGTGAACATCGCCGCCGTGCCGCGCCATACGCTGCGCGACCAGTTCGGCATGGTGCTCCAAGATACTTGGTTGTTCTCCGGCACCATCTACGACAACATCGCCTACGGCAAAGTCGGCGCGACCCGCGACGAGGTGCTGGCGGCGGCCAAGGCGGCGTATGTTGATCGTTTCGTCCACAATCTGCCCGACGGCTACGACACCGTGATCGACGAGGAGGGTTCCAACGTCTCCGCGGGTGAGAAGCAGTTGATTACGATCGCGCGGGCATTTATCGCCGATCCGGCGGTGCTGATTCTTGACGAGGCGACTTCCAGTGTGGACACTCGCACCGAGGTGTTGGTGCAGCAGGCGATGGCGCGGCTGCGTGGTGGTCGTACCTCGTTTGTCATTGCACATCGGCTTTCGACGATCCGGGATGCCGATGTGATTCTGGTGATGCAGCACGGTGCCATTGTGGAGCATGGTTCGCATGAGCGGTTGATGCGGGCTAAAGGCGAGTACTACAAGCTGTATCAGAGCCAGTTCGCGGGGGTGTTGGAGGACTAGCCGTCTGGTCGCGGGTGGGTGGAGAGATTCCGGCTCGAAGGCCGGAATGACGAAATCTGGCATCGGGTAAAACCGATATTTCCAGTTCTGGTGACGTGTAGCCCGAGTCCGCCCATCATTCCGGCCTCTGAGCCCGCCCGTCATTCCGGCCTTAGAGCCGGAATCCGTATGTGGTTTCCAGTTTTGGTGGTGTGTGGTCTGACCCCGTCCGTCATTCCGGCCTTTGAGCCGGAATCCATCTTTTGATGCGGTTGGTAATCGGGTTGGGGTGACGAATACCGCGGGGGATGGTTCTCTGCTTGAATCGGTTTCTTACACCTACGATGCGGATAATCGGTTACTTGAGGAAACTTCCACTGTCAGTGGCACGACTACTTATGCGCATGATGCTGGTGGTTTGCTGGTTGGTTCCATTAGCCCTACGGGCACTTTGCAGTATGAATACAATGCGGATCGGCGTTTGAGGGCTGTGTTTGCGGGTGGCCGACTCATGATGGCTGCTTCTTATGACGGGCATGGGGAGCGGGTGTTTCAGCTTTCGGCTGTTCCGATGTCGCTCACGGTTAGTGCTGGTGGGAGTGTTTTTGATTGGTTTAGTGAGGAGTTCCCTTCGACTGCGGGTGGGGTGTTTTGGTATGGCTTCATTCAGGCGCTCACGCAACAAGTGGCTGGTTCTAATCCGGCTTTGTTGTTGGAGATGCAGCCTGGGATTCGTAAAGTGTTGACGACGGTTGAGCATCAACTGCCGTCTGATTTGGCGTTAGATGAACGTGATTTGGGCAGTCTTGATGCTACTGGTATCGATCCGGCGGATCTTGGTGAGTGGGTTTCTGGTGTGTATTCCACTTTGATTCCGGAGGGGATGGAGACTGTTGGTGAGGGTTGGGGTTATGAGTTAACGCATTATGTGAATGACATCAACACTGCCCATACTCGGGTGTTGAGTACTTATAGCGCTGCGGGTGTTGATGTTGCGAATAATACTTATGGGTTAGATCGGTTGTCTTCCACCGGTGGCACGGTTTCGTGGTTGTTGCATGATGGGCGTGGCTCGGTTGGGCAGCAGATCACCGGTGGTGGGCTCTCGTTTGCTGCGTCATATGATCCGTATGGTGGAGCCGCG
>JAIRRM010000010.1 GCA_031255975.1 Propionibacteriaceae bacterium
GATCTCACCCCCGTAACCCCTACCACCGGACAACGCACCGTCGACTGCCTGTACGATCACTGTTTGGCGTGCATTCCGGCGGCACCCGACCAGGGCGCGCTATACCTGATGCCATCCGGTACCGAGATCGCCATACCGGCGGGTTTTAACGCATGGCTGTGGAGCGATGAGCCGTTGTGGCTCACCACCGCAGCGTACGACAAGGCATACAACCTGGTCAGCGGACAGACACTCCATTTCGGCCCGGAATGCCTTTGGCTTGAGGCGCACGACACTTTCGTGAGTTGTCACCTGGGTGATCGCCAGTTGGTGTTCGACGCCACCGGGAAGCCCACACCGTACTCCACCGTAACCACCATGCACAGCCACGGCGAAACCTATTATTGGGTCACCAGCGGCTTCTACCAGGGCTATGTAAGCGCTGACGGCACCTGGCTGTACCGCGAGAGCTGCTTCCAACTGCTAGACGACTGATGCCGGAGACTGACCGGGGGAACGCCACAATGACCAGGAAAACGACCGACGGGGCATCCCGCATCCTGATCCGCGCCATGGCGGCGCTATTGGGGGTGGTCACACTCGCCAACTGTGCCGCCGACTCTCCAGAGCCACCGCCTTCCAGTTCAACCACGCCGGTGCCCCGCCCCACCTGGACGCCGCCGCCGACCTACCCACTCACTCCGGAGCAGTTCCCCCGTTGGGACGGCTCCACCGCCACCATGCCGCTCGCCGCATTGGTACTGGAACGGATGACCGGCCTGGACACCACCAGCGCCGAGAATGCCGTCACCTTTACCGGAACCTCCAGCGCGCATCTGCGGTTGGCCAATGGCGAAACCGACATCATCATCGCGTACGAACCAGACGACGAAACCAAACACCAACTCGCACAGCACGGAGTCGAGTTGGAGTACTACCCTCTGGGCCGTGACGCACTGGTGTTCCTGGTCAACGCCTCCAACCCGGTGACGGGCCTCACCACTGCCCAACTCCATGACATCTACCGTCGGGGTTCCCGCATCACCAACTGGAATCAATTGGGTGGAGCTGATGCCGCCCTCGTGGCGTTCCAACGCAACGAAACCTCCGGCTCGCAAGCGCTGTTTCGCAAACTCATCATGGGCGATACGCCGTTAGCCGATGCCCCCACCGAACTGGTGGTCGACATGATGAGAGGACTCATCGATAGGATCGCCAGCTACCACAACACCGGAGCGGCGCTGGGCTACTCCGTCTATTACTACGCGCGGTACATGTACGCACAGCCCGGTGTGAAGTTGCTCGCGGTGGACGGGGTGGAGCCATCCAGCGAAACCATCGCGGCGGGCACCTATCCACATCTCAATGACTTTTACGTGGCCATCCGCGCATCCGAACCGACGCACAGCCCGGTTCGCGTAGTACTCGGCTGGCTGCTTTCAGCCGACGGTGCCACGACCATCGCCGATGCCGGTTACGTCGGAATCCGCTAAAGATCAGCCCGGTGCCGCCAAGAAACTCCGGTCTAGCCGAGCAAGGTACGATCTGCCAGTACGGCGTTCGCCTCGGCGAACAGGTCGAGCAGATCGGAAACTCTCGCCTTAGCCTTCGCGGCCGCGTCCAACTGATGAATGACACGCCCCTCATGCATCATCAACAACCGGTTGCCCATGCGCAGCGCATGCTCCATGTTGTGCGTAACCATCAATGCGGTGAGCCGCCCCTGCGCGACTACCTGCTTGGTGAGCCGCAACACCGCCTCGGCACGTTCCGGATCTAGCGCGGCGGTGTGCTCGTCCAGCAACAACAGCGACGGTGCGGTGAACGACGCCATCAGTAGGCTCAACGCCTGCCGCTGCCCGCCGGAGAGCAACCCGACACGGTGGGTCATCCTATCTTCCAGCCCCAGCCCGAGCCCAGACAACTCCCGCCGGAAGCGTTCCCTGCGAGTCGCGTTGACTCCGAGCCTCAGCCCCCTCAACTGCCCTCGGGTCAGCGCGATGGCGAGGTTCTGCTCGATAGTCATATGGGGCGCGGTACCCGCCTGTGGGTCTTGAAAAACCCGGGCGATCATTCGGGCCCGCGCGGGTTCGCTGATCTTGTTGATAGCCTGGCCAGCCAGCTGGATGCTGCCGACATCGGGCGAAATCGTACCGGCGATCACATTCAGCAGCGTTGACTTACCGGCTCCGTTCGAGCCGATGATGGTCACGAAATCACCAGCGTCCAACGTCAAATCGATGCCGCTCAGCGCCTGCCGCTCATTGACCGTGCCGGGGAAGAACGTCTTCGAGACTCCATTCAGAGTGAGCATCAGCTCTCCGCCTCCTTCCCGGACTGCCCCTCGGGCTTCGCCTGAGCCAAAACCGGGTGGGTCTGCTCATCTGGCAAAGTGACGGAGTCAAACGATGATCGGGTAGCCGTCTGCCGCGATGCCGCGCCTCCTTCGCCAGAAACCGTGGTAGCCACGAACGCCGTGGAATCGATGGACGCCATCGGCGAGAAGGGGTTGGGTACCACCGTCATCGGCTCCGGCAGATCGTCCCGGCTGCGGTGGAGACCCAGCCTGCCGACCAATTCCCGTACCCGCTTGGACTGCGAGACCACCAGCGCGATGACCACGATGACCGCCGAAATCACCTTCATGTCCTGCGCCTTCAGGAATGGAGTCTTGAGCGCGAAAAAGATCACCAGTCGATACGCCACCGAGCCGACCACCACGCCGAGGGTGGTCAGAAACATATAGCGGGTGCCGAGCAGCGCGTTACCGAGGATGACGGAGGCCAACCCCACCAGAATCAGCCCGGTGCCGCCGCCGATGTCGGCGAAGCCGGAGTACTGGGCCATCAGCGCGCCACAGAGCCCCGCCAAACCGTTCGCCAGCATCAGCGCTACCAGCTTGGTGAACGCCGAGTTCACCCCAAAACTGGCCGCCATCGCCGGATTGTCACCGGTCGCCATCACCGCCAATCCGAAATCGGTGGCCAGGAACCAGTCAAGTGCCAACTTCAACAGCAACGCCAGCAACGCCAGCAGGGCCACAGACACCCCGGTGCCGATGAGTCGCTGCTGCGATAGCTGGCTGAATACACTCGCCCGGTTCAGCAATGGGATGTTCGGCCCGCCCATGATACGCAGGTTGATGGAGTACAACCCCAGCATCGTCAGTATGGATGCCAGCAGCGGATCGATACGGCACACCACATGCAGAAAAGCGGTGATACCGCCAGCGACCGCCCCCGCCAGCAGCCCGGCGCAGGTGGCAACATACGGCGACACTCCGTTGACGATGAGCACCGCAGCGGTACCTCCGCCCGTGGTGAACGAGGCATCCACCGTCAGATCGGCGAAGTTGAGGATACGGAAGGTGAGGAACACGCCGAGCGCCAACACGGCGTAGATCAACCCCTGATCGATAGCTGCAAGCATCGGTGCCGCCCGCTAAGCGGTGGTCTGGACGATCACCGCTTGGTCGAGGATCGCCTGCGGGATGATGAGCCCCATACTGGCGGCGGCATCCGGGTTCACCATCAACTGCGTTTCCTGCGTCACCAGGCCGGGGATAGTGCCGGGGGCTACGCCCTCCACCAGAATGCGGTACGCCATCGCGGCGGTGTCACGCCCCATGTCGTAATACGACAGCCCCCGAGTGGCGATGGAGCCCTTCTCCAACGAATCAGCATCGACGGTGAATACGGGAATCTGCTGCTGTTGTCCGTATGCGATGACCGCCGCGATACCGCCAACGACGGTGCTGTCGGTGGGCACCAGGATGGCGTCCACATCAGAGAGCGCCGCCACCCCAATGGGGATTTCGGAACCCGCGGTGATGGCGGATTCCACGATGGTGATACCCAGTGCCGCGGCCTCGGCCTTAAAAGCACGCACCTGCACTGCAGAGTTCGGCTCGGCGGCAGAGTAGAGCACGCCGATGGTCGAAACCTCGGGCAGCAGCGTCTTGATGAGGTCGACAGGCTTCGCATTCGGATTGAGATCGGAGGCACCAGTCACGTTGGTGCCAGACACACCGTCGATAGTCGGCATCAGCCCGGCGTCCACCGGATCGGTGATGCCGGAGTAAAGCACCGGGCGATCCTTCTCGATGTTGGCAATGGCTTGCGCGACCGGGGTGGTGATGGCCACGATCAGGTCAAGATCGGCGTCTTCATGTAGTTGGCTGGCCACCAGCGGCACATTGCTCATGTCACCCTGAGCGTTCTCATCGACGTACGTGACGGAAACGTCCAGTTCTGCCAGGTAGGCGACAAATCCTTCGCGGATGCGCGACAGCGAGGGGTGATCCAGCAGTGTTGCGATGCCGATGGTGAAGCTGGTTTTCGGCACGGTGACGCCGGGCGATTCAGGAGCGGTGTTGGTTGCACCACAAGCGGCAAATGTCAGCGGCAGCGCCAGAGCCGCGACTGTCGCTGCGATCCTTTTCAGGGTCTTCATGGGTGTGCCTTTCGGTTCTGCTGCTCTGCGAAAGAGCCCCCGTGCGCGTCGCCTGGGGTATCCCAGCACTTTAGTCATGTAGAACCCTGCGGCTTTCGCATGTCCAACAGTCGGGATGACCTGCGTTTTTCGGACAGTAACGCATGATATTTCGCAAAAACATATGGCGCATAGCTGGAAATACGACAACTATTACAGTTCAGTACTCCAAGGAGGATTGGCACCCTTACGGGAAAGCGTGATGGCGGCGGTACGGGTGGCGAACCCCAACGCCGCGCTCAACTGCTCCAAGGTCATCGCGGCCAACTTCGTCCGGTTTTCCGCCCCCAACAGCTCGGCCCGCCACAGTTGGTGAATCAATCCGGCCATGAACGAGTCGCCAGCCCCCACGGTGTCGGAGACACTCACCTCGGGTGGATCCTGCCTTAGCCGCAGTCCGCTTTTCGTCCATGCCTGCACTCCGTCGGCACCGGCGGTGAGTACCAATAGTGATGGGCCACCGGCCAGCCATTCCAAGGCGCTTGCTTCCGGATCACGGTCAGGATAGAGCCATTGCAGATCCTCGGTGGAGGCTTTGACCACATCGGACGTGGCGGCACAGGCCTCCATTTGGGCCCGCACTTTGTCGGCATCGCCGATGGCGTGCGGGCGGGCATTCGGGTCATACGTGATGGTGGCCACGGGGTGGAAACGACGTAACACGTCCAACACTTCCGAACAGCCGGGGAACCGACTCGCCCCAATGGAACCGGCGTGTACCACCAGCGGACGCCACTCGGCGGGTATCTCCGGCACATGCCAGGAGATATCGAACACGTAGCGCGCCGAGCCGTCAGGTTGGAACACCACCTTTGCGGTGGGGGTACGCGCGGCACCGTACGTGCCGGGAAGCACTTGCACACCGGAAGCGGCAAGGTGGGCATCGACGAGCGCACCCCGGGCATCGCGGGCGTACCAGGTGGCGAGCCGCACGTCACGCCCCAGCCGGGCCAGCCCGACGGCGGTGTTCATCGGGGAACCACCGGGATACTCCCCCACATCGCCCGCAGCGTCGGGCACAATATCCACCAGCGATTCACCCACCACCAACGCGAAACCGTCGTTCAGTGGCCTACCGGCTGGGCCGCCCATTTCGCTCACCAGCTACCTCGCCGCCTTGGTAGCTACACCCACGGGAGCCAGTTCGCCGGAACCGCGCACCACCAGCACCGCCGGCACCTCGTAGCGGGCGGGCGGGCTGTCATCGCCGTCGATACGAGCAAATAGCCGTTCGGCTGCCAGTCTGCCGATGGCGATGGGATCCTGCCGCATCACCGACATGGGCGGATCAATGAGGTCGCCGGTCTCAATGTCGTCGAAACCGATCAGCGCCACCTGATGCGACAACCCATGACGTTGCAGCACCCGGATAGTGCCGATGGCGGCCATGTTGCGGCTGGCGAATACGGCGGTGGGAGGTTCCGGTAGCGCCAGCAATCGTTCCATCTCCCGCTCGGCGTCGGTGATGGTACCGATCCCATACACCATCAACTCCGGAGCGATGGCGATACCAGCGGCGCTGAAAGCGTCCTCGTAACCGGCGGCACGATCAGCGGCGGTAGAAATCTCTTTAGTGTCCGCCATCATGGCGATACGACAGTGACCGTACGCCATCAGGTGCTCGGTGGCAGTGCGCGAAGCGCTACGGTTGTCCGCCGTGACGATGTCGGCTTCGACACCGGTCGGGTCTCGGTCGACGTAAACACTGGGCAGATTTGGGCCGATCAGTTGGGAGATGGCGGCGTGATCCTGCGCGGTCGGGGTGATGATGAGCCCGTCCACGCTACGCGACAGAAAGGCCCGTACCAGCCCTTCTTCGGTGGCTGGGTCGCCTTCAGTAGAAGCGGCAAACACCGCCACCTGACGGCGGGAAGCCACTTCTTCGACGCCCTGGAACACTGCGGACGAGAACGGGTTGCCGACAGAGGCAATTAACAGCGCGATGGTGCGGGTCTCCCGCGAACCACGGGCCAGTGAGGCAGCGGCGGCGTCGGGTAAAAAGTTCAGTTGGTCGGCGGCTGCCTGCACCCGAGCCACTGTGTCGGCGGACACTCTGGGCTCACCGTTCACCACCCGGGAGACGGTTTTGATGCTCACCCCAGCCAGCGCCGCCACGTCACGCATGGTGGCACGACGGCTTTCCAGCGGAGGCTGAACCGCACCCGGGTGCGCGCTCAGCGACGACCCATGTACACCCATTTCCTGCGCACCGACTCTCTGCCTGGAACCGTCTGGGAATCACCGATCGCCACGCGCAGCCATTCAGCCATATAACAGCCGGGGCTCACCATGGGCGTCGGTGTCCGGTCGCTTTCATTATGACAGCGCTGTCAAGTAGCGGCAAATGATCGGCCCTCACCGCGCCAATCCTTAGTGAATCCTTACGTTCATAATCTGGCGATTGGATTGACATGGCCCCGAGCCGGATATACGCTCA
>JAIRRM010000045.1 GCA_031255975.1 Propionibacteriaceae bacterium
CCCGGCAACCAAAACCCAACCGAAACCGGTAGCCACACCCACTCCGATGCCCCACACTCGCTATCGGCCCCATATCCCGCTCACTTTGCCGGGGCGTACCTGGCCTGATAATCAACTCACCAAGGCCCCACGGTGGCTCTCCACTGACCTGCGCGATGGCAACCAGGCACTCATTGAGCCGATGACCCCTACTCGCAAGCGTCGCATGTTCGATCTGCTGGTCGCTATGGGCTACAAGGAGATTGAGGTGGGGTTCCCGTCTGCCTCTGCCACCGAGTTCGACTTCATCCGTAGTCTCATCGAGGACGAATCCGCCATCCCGGATGACGTGACCATCAGCGTGCTCACTCAGGCCAGGAAAGATCTCATCGACACCACCGCGAAGTGCCTCATCGGGGCGCGCCGCGCCACCATCCATGTCTACAACGCGCTTTCGCCGCTGTTTCGTCGGGTGGTGTTCGGCCTGAACGAAGCGCAGACCATCGCATTGGCCCGGCAGGGCACGCAGTGGGTGATCGACGCCGCCGAACGCTACCTTCGCGATGTCGAGTTTGGTTACGAGTACAGTCCGGAGGTGTTCACCCAAACTCCCACCGACTACGCCGTCGAGGTGTGTAACAACGTGATGGAGGTGTGGCGGCCCGGCCCGGAGCGCGAGATCATCCTAAATCTGCCCGCCACCGTGGAGATGTGTACGCCGAATGTGTACGCCGACATGATCGAGTACTTCTGCCGTAACATCGCCAACCGTGAGCATGTCTGTGTCTCACTGCATACCCACAATGATCGCGGCACCGGTATCGCCGCCACCGAACTTGGTCTGTTGGCCGGCGGACAGCGCGTGGAGGGCTGCCTCTTCGGACACGGTGAGCGCACCGGCAATGTCGATCTGGTGGTGTTGGGCATGAACATGTACTCGCAGGGCATCGATCCGGGTATCGACTTCTCCGACATGGACGAGATCCGCCGCGTCGTTGAGTACTGCACCGGGATGAAGGTGCCGCAGCGCCAGCCATACTCCGGCGACCTGGTGTACACGGCGTTCTCCGGTTCGCATCAGGACGCCATCAAGAAGGGGTTGGAAGATCTGGAACGTCAGGCGACGGAACAGGGCAACACCTTGCAGAGTGTCGCGTGGGAGGCGCCGTATCTTCCCGTCGATCCGGTGGACGTGGGCCGCAGCTATGAGGCCATCATCCGGGTCAACTCGCAGTCCGGCAAGGGTGGCATGGCGTACCTGATGAAGAACGATCACAAGCTCGACCTGCCGCGACGGCTACAGCAGGAGTTCTCACGGCTGGTGCAGCAACGCGCCGACGCCGAAGGTGGTGAACTGGCCTCCAATGTGTTGTGGCAGCATTTCCAGGCCGAGTATCTTGATCGCAGCGCGCCGCTCGCCTTCCATGAACGTCGCACCAATGCGTCGGACGACACCACATCCATCGCTGTCAAAGTGACCTTTCACGGTGACGAGCAGCAGATCAACGGCGAGGGCAACGGCCCACTGTCGGCGTTTATCGACGCGCTCAGGTTGCTTGGCATCTATGTCAAAGTACTCGATTACGCCGAGCACGCCATGACCTCTGGCGGTGACGCACAGGCGGCGGCGTATGTGGAATGCGAGATCGGCGAGAACGGCGACGCGCAGGTAGCATGGGGCGTCGGGATTGATGCCGACATTACGAACGCCTCACTGAAGGCCGTAGTAAGCGCATTGAACCGCGTGTTGCCGTAGCCGTTTCACGCCAAGGAGCAGCCTCAATGCTTGCGCAAGCGATTGATTCGATCATCGTCGGTGTGGCGTTGTCTTGCCTGTTGTACGTACCGGTGGTGGTGTTTCAATACCGCCGCTATGGCAGATTCAGCGCTTCCCGACTGATCTGGCTGTGTGCCGGATTGGTGTATCTCAGTGCCATCGTGGCATATACGTTGTTTCCACTGCCGGATGCCTCGGCCGATGTCTGTATCGTCCCCTCGACCTTCATCCTTGACCCAACGCTGTATTTCCGCGATATGGCACGCGAGTTCGCGGGGCATCCCATCAGCGAACTACTGCGTAGTTGGGCAATGATGCAGATGGTGCTCAACGTGGCGTTGTTCGCTCCGCTGGGCGTGATCGTGCGACAGCTCTGGGGGTTTGGAGTGTTGCGCGCCACACTGCTCGGGCTCGGCGTGTCACTTTTCATCGAGACTACGCAATTCACCGGTAACTGGTTTCTGGCGCCCTGCCAATACCGCGTCGCCGACATCAACGACCTGCTGACAAATACGTTAGGAGCGTTGTTGGGTGCCGTATTCGCGTTGCTGCTGCCACGGCTGGCCGCCGATCCAGCCGAGTTAGAGGCGCATCGGCTTGAGGCACGTCCGGTTACCAGAGGCCGTCGTTGGATCGGGCAACTGCTCGATCTGCTTATCGCGGCGGTGTTCACGATGGTCGTCGCGGTGTTACTCGCCCTGGCGGTGACCATACTGCGCCATGATGGGCACCAATCCGATGCTGAGCTGCAACGGGTCAACGAGATCACCGGGTATCTGTCGCTGGGGATAGCCATTGGAGGAATCCTGCTGCTCGCGCTCACTGGCAGTGGGGCTTCATTGGGGCAACGGATCGTGTATCTGAAGCCGGTGCCGCTGGGCGGCGCTCGATGGCGTTTGGTGTTGCGGGCCGGCTGCGTGCAGGGTCTCGGTTTGGGGCTGCTGCTGTTCCCAGGTGGCACCGGAAACTGGTCTTTCGCGTTGATAGGCTTGGCAATTATCTCGGTAGTGTTCACGCCTCGTGGCCTCAGTTGTCTGATCTCTGGATGTGTCATGGCTGACGCCCGTGGCGATATGACACCACCGGAGTGATACCTTTGTTGATGATATATCGTGCGATATATCGCTTAGATGTTTACAGGCGTGTAGCGCAGGCAGCGGGGGATACGTGGCTAGGCGGGATCAAGGCTTGACCCGAAAAGGGATAATCGGCCTGGTGATAGGCGCGGTGGTGTTGATCGGCGTCACGGTGTGGTCATTGTTGCAGGGGCGCGCTCCGCAGGATCAGGTGGTCGTCACCGAGGTCGAAGCCCGCACCGTCACCTTGCATGCCACGGTGGCGTCGTCGGGCACGATCCAACCGGCACGGCGAGCCGATTTGGCCTTCTCGTCCGGTGGCACCGTCAGCGACGTGTTCGTACGGGTGGGTGATGTGGTGACGGCGGGTGCGCCTCTAGCCGCCATCGGAACCGGGGAGTTACAAGCCGACCTCGACTCTGCGGCCGCGCAACTTAACGCCGCCCGAGCCGACTACAACACCGCGCGTAATTCCGGTGACAACTCGCGTATCACCTCAGCCCGCTCCACGCTACAGGCGCGGCAAAACGCATATGACAACGCCGTGAAGGCCCTCGACGCGGCCACTATCCGGGCACCGTTCGACGGCACCGTGGCGTTGGTGTTTGTGGAACCAGGCGACAAGGTGGGTGGTGGCTCCAGTGCCCTCGGGGGGTTCGACCTGTCCTCGCTCGGTGACCTTGGCGGCGTAGATATTGGTTCGATGTTGGGTTCGTTGGGTGGTAGCGGTTCGTCCGCTGGTGCCGTCGGCACCAGCAGCGGCACTGCGGTTACTGTGATCTCGACAAACCGTTTTGTGGTGGAGGCTACCGTGGGCCCCGCCGACATCGGCAAACTGGTGAAGGGGCAGGTCGTCAGCATCAAACCGGATGGTAGTGGCGAAACTCTCACGGGAGTGATTGTCCAGGTTGGGGTGATGGCCGAATCCTCCGGCGGCGCGGCGGCGTTCCCACTCATTGTGGAGATCGATGGCGACCAGGTGCTCTATGCCGGAACCGGCGCGCAGCTTGAGATTGTGTACGAAACCCACGTCGACGTGGTGGGAGTGCCCTCCGGGGCCATCACCGTCAATGCCGCTCATGAGACGGTGGTGCAGGTGAAGACCGACACCGGTTCCCGTGAGCAGGTGGTTGTCACCGGGTTGGCTGAAGCCGG
>JAIRRM010000075.1 GCA_031255975.1 Propionibacteriaceae bacterium
ACCGCCGGTAGCCCGCGTCTCCGACGGTCGGCGCGGTAGGCTAGAACTATGGCTACCCGCCTACCGCATATCGATCCAGAACCCGGCCCGGAGACCGAGTTGGGGTTGGCGCGTCCCGATGGTCTGACTCGTAAATATCGACTCGGCGTGATGGGCGGCACCTTCGATCCCATTCACAACGGTCACCTGGTGGCCGCCAATGAGGTGGCTTCCCGCTTCAATCTCGACGAGGTGGTGTTCGTGCCCACCGGCATCCCGTGGCAGAAAGCGGGACGGCAGGTATCGAAGGCAGAAGATCGCTATCTGATGACAGTCATCGCCACCGCCCCCAACCCACGCTTCTCCATCTCGCGGGTGGACATAGATCGCGTCGGAAACACCTACACCATCGACACGCTGCGTGATCTGCGCGCCGAGCGCGGAGCCGATGTGGATTTGTTCTTCATCACCGGTGCCGATGCGCTGGCCAGCATCCTCACTTGGAGGGGGGCGGCCGATCTGTTCGATTTGGCGTCGTTCGTGGGTGTGTCGCGGCCCGGTGTGCTACTCAGTGAAGCGCATCTGTCGCACCTACCAGAGGAGAAGGTGACGCTGTTGGAGGTGCCGGCGTTGGCTATTTCGTCCACCGATTGCCGTCGCCGGGTCGCCGAAGGGTTGCCGATCTGGTATCTGGTACCCGATGGCGTGGTGCAATACGTCGCCAAGCGCGGCCTGTACACCGAACTCAATATCAACGAAGGAACCATGTGAGCGCCACTGACACCGCTATCGCCAAAGCCACCGCCGCCGCTAGGGCGGCTACAGCCAAACTGGGTCGTGAAATCAAGATCATCGACGTATCCGATCAGTTGGCTATCGCTGACATCTTTGTGGTCGTGAGCGGTGATTCCGAGCGGCAAGTGGACGCCATCTTCGATAGCGTCGCGGAGGCGCTGCTAGCACAAGGGGTCAAAGCGTTGCGCCGTGAGGGTAAGAGCGCGGGGCGTTGGGTGCTGCTCGACTACGGCGATGTGGTGGTACACATCATGCACGCCGAGGAACGTGAGTTCTACGGCTTGGAGCGCATCTGGAAGGATTGCCCACTCATCGATGTGGGCTTGGAGGAGACAGTTGCCTCCACCTCGGCCACCACCGAGGCAACCGCCTGATGGCCGCCGCGGAAGCAGCCGTGACCCGATTGGTGCTGTGGCGTCATGGCGTCACCGATTGGAACGCCGCTGGGCGCTTTCAGGGGCAGACAGATATTCCGCTCAACGCGACAGGGGTGTGGCAGGCCGAAGTTAGTGCGCCGGTGCTGGGAGCGCGGTTCGCGCCAGCGGCGCTCTACTCCTCGCCATCGCAGCGAGCGATCCGTACCGCGCAGGCGTTGGCGGAACTAGTTGGGTTGCCGATCACTACCCGTGAGGCGCTGCTGGAGATAGACGTGGGTTCCTGGGCCGGGATGACCGTGGCAGAGGCCGAGGTGCTGGACCCGGAGTTCACCAGGGCGCAGGCCGCCGGAGTGGACTATCGCCGTTCGCCAGACGGTGAGACGTTCGCTGAGACCGGTATCAGGGTGGCTCGGGAGCTGGAGGCTATCGCCGCCGCCCACCGTGGGGAGCAGGTGGTCGTGGTGGGGCACGGCGGCGCACACCGGATGGGTATTGGAACGTTGCTGGGATGGTCTTACCAGCAGGCGCGTGCCCTCAGCGGCATGATGAACTGTGCCTGGTCTGTCATCGTGTTGCGTGGGAGCGCCTGGCGGCTGGAGTCGTATAACAATTGCGTCGTCACTGGCGGTGTCGGCCCAAGCCAGGCGTACTGAGCGACCGTTTGGTAACCGCCTGTCCCAGCCGTTGCGGTGCTTTCGAGGTACCGGGTCGTCGCGGGACGGCGGAGCGTTGTCGGCTGGCTCGGAGTTGGCTCCTTAAATCGTGTGTCGGATGGCGTAGTGTTCGTGAACCAGGCTGCGATACCCCAACGCTTTCAGATCGGCGTAGCGGGTGATGTAGTTGCGGTCGATGAAACGACCGGTGGGTAGCCAACGGAGGTAGCCCTGTAAGTAGTGGTCGATCTCTTGTAATCCGGTGGCGGTGGTCAGCAGCGGGAAAAACCACCGGCACCAGGTTAGGTCGGTGGCACGTACCGTCTCGAAGAACTTGCGATTGAAACTACGGATCAGTGCCCGCTGGGCTCGTTCGGGGGTGGCACCTTTGCGCAGCATCCAACGTCTTAGTGAGCGGGCCTTGCGGCGAATCTTTGCCTTCAGCTTCATCCGGGTGGCGGTGGAGAGATCGATCACACCGTGTAGGTAGGAAAACCCCAGGAACTCCCAGGGCTCATCTGGGGGATAGATGCGGGTTTTGCGCTCGTTGACGCTGAGTTCGTGCGCGGCGAGAATGTCGGTGATGGCATCGCGGTTCGCCTCCGCTTCGAGTTGGCTGGCGGCGAACACCACGATGTCGTCGGAGTAGCGCGCGTACGGTGCCGCCCTCCGCGTGAAGTGTCCGTCCAGATCGGCCAAATACAGGTTCGCCAGAAATGGGGCCGTTGGAGTGCCGGCCATCACCCCGCGCGGGCCGTTCACGATCGCACCTTCGTAATACGCCTGATCGGCGGTGAGCACTTTGGTGAGGAAGCTCAGCAAGGTGGGGTCGTCTGCCATCACTTGCTGCAGCCGTGACAGCAGCCGGGGCACGGAGATGGAGTTGAAGTAGTCATGTACGTCGATCTTGGTACACCAACTGCCATCCACGCCGCGCCGGATCAGGTCACGTACCGCCTGATGAGCGCCCAGGTCGCGGCGGAACGAGTAGCAGCCGGTGGGCTGATGGTCGTCGTAGCGGTACAACAGTTGCGCGACGAGCTTCAGTATCCAGGTCTCGTTCGGATCGAAGGAGTAAACGACGCGTTTGCGCTCGCTGCCGGCCTTGTTGACCAGCTTTTTGGTGGGCAGACCGAAGCCGGTACCGTCGGTGATGCGGGTCACCACCTCCAGATACGCCCGAGTCTCGATGAAGGCGGCAAGGGCGGCGTCATCTTCCTTGGAAAGGTGGCCCTGTTCACGTTTGCGAGCCTGGAATGCGGCCCAGTTGGCGGGCACCATGAGATCGTCAATGAGGCTCATACGCGCTCCAGGTGACGTGGCCGAGGCGGGTTCGCGCACCGATACCCCCGAGGGGGAGGGGAGAGAGGAAGATGCTTTAAGGGCAGCATCTGCTGACACCAGGCTGAACGCTGACCCGGCTGCCTCCAGAGCCTTGTCATGGGATCTACGCTTCGCCCCTTCAGAGGCGCGCCGTATAAGGGTTGAACCCCGGCGCGTTCCTCTCTCCCCTTGGTTTTTGATGCCTATGCCAGCGCAAGTCGCTGGATGCGTCCGACCACGAAGTCGGGCTCATTCGGCATGTGCGTGTAGAAGTTGATGAACGGGATGCCCGCGGCCTGGGCTGCCTCTCTTGAGGAGCAGTACGGGCGGTTGCGGTCACGGTTGTGATCGACCAGTTGGATGACACCCTTGAGCGTGCCATCGGAGTAGAGGCCGAAGGTGTACGGCTTACCGGTGCCGCCGAGTTGTTCCGGTGTCACTCCGGGGCTTACCTGGTACTGCGGCAGCCGGGAGGTGATGATGGCACCGAAGTAGGCGGCATCCTTCACACCTGAGGTTTGCCCGATTGGAGCGCCCGCTTGGGTGTTGGCCTTGCTGCCAAATTGCTGGTCGCCGCCATCCTGCGGGGTAGCCCGACCGCCGTCCTTGCCTCCCAGGGGTTGCGCCGGAGCGGTTGCCGCGCCGGTTTTGTCGCCGAAAATGCCCTGTACGGCGTCGTTGACCTTTTCACCGACAGCCTTCTCGACCACGCTGCCGACGGCGTTCCTGATGATTCTGTCGAATAGACCCATGCCATACTCCTTCTCAGTCAGCAACGCTGACTATCACTTGGGCTGGTGACACTGACCGGCCGCGTTGGCCGTAAGCCTACCTGATTGTGGTTTTAGGCGGTGGCATTTTGCGATGGGCAGGCGGTTGCGGTTCCGATCACGGCACCTAGACTGGCTGGGTGAGTGAGAGCCAAAACGCTCCAGACGTCGTGGCGACGGACTCGGCTACGAAACCGCTGCCCGGTAGCTTCTGGCTGCTGTTGGGTGCCGTCGGGGCGTCCAATCTGGCTGATGGGGTGTTCAAGGTGGTGGTACCACTGATGGCGGTGACCCTCACTCGTGATCCGATGCTGGTAGCTGGGGTGTCTGTTGCCGCGTCGCTGCCGTGGTTGGTGTGCTCGTTGCCGGTGGGCGCGCTGGTTGATCGGCTGGATCGGCGCCGGGTGATGCTGTTCGCCAATACCGCGCGGTGCCTGATGGTGGCTGTCTTGGCCACGCTGGGTGCCACCGGATTGCTCAACATCTGGGGGTTGTATGTGTGCGGTGCCGCCATCGGCATAGCTGAGGTGTGTTACGACACCTCCAGTCAGTCGATACTGCCGCAGATCGTCGCCGCCGGGCAGTTGCAGCGGGCCAATGGGCAGCTATATGCGGTGGAGATGATCGCCAACCAGTTCGTAGGACTGCCCCTTGGTGGATTGTTGATGAGCGTGGGGGCGTTGGTGTCGTTTGGTGCTCCGGCGGCGCTGTGGTTGCTCGCGGTGGGCGGGCTGCTGTGTATCCGGGGCGGTTTCCGAGTGGAACGAGATGAAGCCCCAAAGCGGCTGTTTGCCGAGATCGCCGAGGGGATACGATTCCTGGTGCGTCATCGGGTGTTGCGCACCATGGCGGTGATGACCGGTGTCGCCAATCTGGCCAATTCTGCCGCCGGAGCCGTGTTCGTATTGTTCGCGGTGGGAGCTACGTCGCAAATGGGATTGACAGACTCTCAGTACGGTTTACTGCTTGGTGCCGCCGCCGTGGGGTCACTGCTCGGTGCCGTGTTGGCCCAATCGGTCATCAAATTGTTCGGACGGTCGCGCGCGCTGGGGTTGCTGTTGCTGTTCATCGCGGCGTTTATCGGTATTCCGGCACTCACCACGAATGTTTGGGTGATCGGTAGTGTCTGGATAGTGGCCGGTTTCGGCATCTCGGTGTGGAACGTGATCGTGGTGTCGCTGCGGCAATCCATCGTGCCTCCGGTGCTGCTGGGGCGGCTCAATTCGGCGTATCGCCTGTTGGCTTGGGGTGCCATCCCCGTCGGTGGCACCATCGGCGGGGTGTTGGCCAAGGTGTTGGGATTACGCCCGTTGTTCGCCGTCATGGCGCTGGTGGTGTTGTTGCCAATGCTGCTGCTACCGGAGATCACCGAGGTGAAATTGAAGGCCGCCGAGCAGGCCGAAGAGCGGCAAATGTAGCGGTGTGGTCTCGGCGCTTTCGTAGCTGGAGTTTTCCTGAAAGCTGGCTACTTGCGCCCAGACATCGACCTGTCCGCAACCCTGCCCCCCGATCTTGCCGGGGACAGGGTTGGAACTTCCAACACATGGTGGAGGTGGCGGGAATCGAACCCGCGTCCTCAAAGGGCGTTCCAGGTCTTCTCCGGGCGCATCCGTCTAAACGTTCTGCTTGGCTCCCGCGCTCACGACGGCCAGTCGCGGACGAGCCCAGTCTCAATGAAGTCCCCGTATGTCCTTGAGACGCAAACGTACGAGCGAGCTTTCTAAATGAGGCCAGCTACCGGGCGGAAAGCTACACCCGGGCTGACCCTTCGGTCACTGCTTAGGCAGCGAGAGCGAAGTCGGCCTGATTTGCATCGGCACTTATGGTTCGCAGACGTCGTTTACAAGATAAGTCTGCATTCTTGGCCCGCTTCCCCTGGAGCTACCGCTCCAAGTCGAAACCAATCACCCCCTATGTAGTTGTCACTGGTATAACCCTATCCGGGTGTGGTGCATTCCAGCAACCGCTCGATTTACGAGCCGTAGCTAGCGACTAAACTTAAGCCTGCAGAGCCATCACGGAGGTATCTGTCGATAGGGAGGTCGCATGCTCACAATAAACATGCATGGCACCTCTGATTCGTTGGTGGGGCACCAAA
>JAIRRM010000086.1 GCA_031255975.1 Propionibacteriaceae bacterium
CACCGATTGGCCGGTACATCCCAAGGGCCGCGAGGCGGGCGAGTGATGGCGGAAGAAACCGGGGCCGATACCCAGCCGGAGCAAAAACCCCCAGTTAAACCCTGGTGGCAGAAGTTCCGCCCCGATACTTTCCTGTTGCTGATTCTGGCCACAGCCGCACTGGCTACGGTGCTGCCGGTGACCGGAGCGGGTATCCCCATCGTCTCTTGGGCCCAGAAGATTGCCGTCGCCATCCTGTTTTTCTTATATGGCGTCCGCATCGACCGCGCCAGTGCCATCGCGGGCCTGAAACACTGGCGGCTGCACATTCTGATCCTGGGTTTCACCTACGTGGTGTTTCCGCTGGTGGCGCTCACCATGGTGGTATTTGAGGGCCATATCGACCCCGACCTCTATCGCGGGTTGCTTTGGGTGGCGATCGTGCCGGGCACGGTGCAATCAGCCATCAACTTCACCTCTATCGCAAAGGGCAACGTCGCCGGGGCTGTCGTCAGTTCATCTATCTCGAACCTGCTTGGCGTGTTCTTCACCCCGCTACTGGCAATGGTGTTGATGAGCACCACCGGGTTGCACATCTCGGCGTCATCCATCATCGACATTGCCGCTCAGGTGTTGGCTCCCTTCATCTTGGGGCAGTTGCTGCGGCCTTGGTGCGCCGATTTCGTGACCCGACACAAGAAGCTGAAGTACTTCGATCAACTCACCATCTGCATGATGGTGTATATCGCATTTTCGGCGGGGATGCGCGAGGGTATCTGGACACGCACCTCGGTTCCGGCGGTGCTACTGCTGGTAGCCATCTGCTGCGTGCTACTGGCGGGCATGTACGCGCTAACCTGGTTCGTTGCCGGGAAACTCGGTTTCAACCGCCGCGACCAGATCGCCATCCAGTTCTGTGGCACCAAGAAATCGCTCACCACCGGGGTGCCGATGGCCTCGGTGCTGTTCCCAGCCGCGGCCGTCGGGTTTATCGTGTTGCCGCTGATGATCTACCACCAGTTGCAGATCATGGCGTCATCCATGCTGGCCAGCCGTTACGCCGCGAAACCGGATGAGTGGTTCGGCGGTAAGAGCACCACCGTCGCGGGGTTCTGAGCTACCAGCTAAAACCGCCAGTCGCCGTGGTGTCGGCTCGCGCCGCCCAGCGGCCATCTTCGTGCGTGAGGCGGAGCGGCATCCCGTAGGTGCGAGAGAGCAGTTCGCTGGTGAGCACGTTCCCCACCAGGCCTTTGGCGACAACACACCCGTGGTCGAGCAACAGCGCGTGGGTGATGCCACGGGGGATCTCCTCCAGGTGATGTGTGACCAGCACCACGGTGGGTGACAGTTGATCGCCAGTGAGTTCCGAGAGTGTAGCCACCAGCGATTCGCGTCCGGCCAAGTCGAGCCCGGAACCCGGTTCGTCGAGCAGTAGCAGTTCGGGGTCGGTCATCAGAGCGCGGGCTATCTCCACTCGTTTGCGTTCACCGTCGCTCAGTGTGCCGAACCGACGCTCACGCAGGCGTTCGATGTGCAGATTGGCCATCAGCTTAGCCGCGCGCGCGTAGTCCGTCTCGCCGTACTCCTCGCGCCAACGACCCATCACACCGTACGCGGCGGAGATCACCACATCACGTACCAGTTCGTCGCCGGGGATACGGCGCGCGATGTGTGGCGAGCAGACCCCGATCCGGGGCCTGAGTTCGAACACGTCAACCTTGCCCAGGTATTCACCAAGCAGCCCGACGGTGCCGGTGGTGGGGTGAATCTGCGCCGATAGTAGCGACAGCAACGTGGTTTTGCCCGCCCCATTTGGGCCGATAATCACCCAGCGCTCGCCTTCTTCCACCGCCCAATCGATGCCTTCCAGCAGCAGGGAATTGCCCCGACGGATAGACACACCACCGAGTTCGATAACGCGCATAGATCAAAGTTACGCCGATAAGTCCACTTACCTGGGATATCCGTTTCACCATACGGAGGCTGTGTCCACGTAGGGGTTACCACTTGTGGCATATGAGCGACGGCTTACCACCTCTGTCACCATGTGGCCACAAAGTATGCTCTAACGATTAACCGGCTTCATAACCTAATGCCACCGGCGAACAGTTACACTGGTGACGCAGACCCGCCGTGTTGCGGGCCGCAGGTGCCGCTTTTACCGGCGTCAACGCATAGCAAAGGACATGAACTGTGACGAAAACCATCAAGAGCACCGCATCCATCGTGCTGCTGGCGCTGCTCGCCGCTTTGGGCTTTAGCGCCTGTTCCGACAATTCCAATTCGCCTTTTGTGGGCGAATGGACTCTGGATAGAGCCTCCGTAAACGGCATAGCGGTCTCCGCTGAGGCCTTTGGCCTGTCGAGCGAGCTTACCATCAAGGCCGATGGCTCCTTCGCACTTAGCTTCAACGCGGAGAGCGAGAGTGGTACCTGGAAGACCGACGGTGACACCAAGATCATCCTTACGATTGGAAGGGATGGCAGGCCCGTTGAAATGAAGGATGGCGAACTCATCTTGAGCATCGATGACGACACGCTGCTGTTCTACACGAAAAAGTAACCGCTGAGTTCACCGCGTACCGGTGACTCCACGGCGTAGCCCTGTAGTAAACAATCTGAAAACGGAAAAAGCCATCGCCCTACCCGGCCTACCGGTAGTGTGCCCGGCTACCGGTAGTGCGACCGGGTGAGCGGTGCTCCCGCCCCGCTCACCGAGACTGATCCGGCTTTGAGGGCACCAGCCAGCGCAGTGTCCCCTCGGCCTTTGAGAAACCTAGCCCCTGGCTCATGTTGAGCGATGCCAGGTTGCCTTCGATGATGTGCCCGTACGGTGTCCAGCCGTGGGCTAGGTGACGCCTGGCAAGTTCGATGGTCATGCAGGTGCCTACGTCACCCCGACGGAACTCCGGATACACCTCCAGAAACCCCATTGAGCCGTCTTCGTGTGTGCCGATAAAACCGATCATCTTGTCGGGCTCATCGATTAAAAACCCACCGATGATGAGCCCCGCGTCCAGATTCTCCCTGATACGTTCTTCGGAGAACTGCAAGGTGTAGCGGATGGCAACCTCATGGGTGTACTCCGCACCGAGAGTACGAAAAACCAGATCGGCGCGTGGCGGTTCGGGCAGTTTGCCAGAGACAAGTGCTACCTGCCAGCAGCGCGGTGTGGCGGCTAACCCGAAACGCTGACAAGCCACGTCAGCCGCTTCGTCTCCATGGACGACCATGACCTCCGGCGGTTCAACGCCCGCAAGCAGCAGGTTTGCGGCTTCCCCGGAGTCGGCCGCCAGATACAGTAACGAGCGGGTGTTGCAGCGTACCAACACCCCATCGCGGCCAGCGGCGACCACCTCGCCACCACCGCGCCGCAGCGTCTCGGTTATGTCCACGTACGACAGTGGGTCGCGCTCGCAATAAGCCAACGCCACGCATAGTCGCGCATCCGGTGTCTCACTCATCAAAACCCCCCATCGAGTCCCATCAAGTATGGAGCCGGGGATGCGTTATCACCGAATGCCACGGCGTAAGTAACGCAGCAGTGACGATTGAGCCCGCTCACGCGCCGGTGGAATGGAATCCGCCGTCCACGAAGATGACCTCGCCGGTGGTGGCGGGGAACCAATCAGAAAGCAGCACCGCCACGGCTTTGCCAACAGGGGTGGCATCCTTCGGGTTCCATCCCAGCGGGGCGCGCTCCGACCAGAGCGTATCCCAGTTGTGTGCGCCGGGAATCGCCATTTTGGCGATGGTGTCCACCGGGCCTGCCGACACCAGATTGCAGCGGATACCATCCGGCCCCAGGTAGCGTGCCAAATAGCGGTTGGTGGCCTCCAACGCCGCCTTTGACACCCCCATCCAGTCGTAGTCGGGCCAACTAACGGTGGAATCGTATGTCAATCCGACAACCGCGCTCCCCCGCCGTAACAGCGGCCGCACCGCCAACACCAGCGATTTCAACGAATAGGCTGAGGTGTGCAGGCTGGTGGCTACATCCTTCCATTCGGTTGTAAGGAACGCCCC
>JAIRRM010000089.1 GCA_031255975.1 Propionibacteriaceae bacterium
AAGGCAGCGGGCGGTGCCGGCGTAGCTGACTCCAGGCAGCGGCCAAGGGACAGGCGGCGATAACGATCCCACAGCCCCTGGGGCCAACGTTTCTTGGCGAGCAACAGGGCCCGACACCAACCCCATCACGGACCGTCAACTCCAACCTCATCACCCCTCCCTCCGTCATTCCGGCTTCCGAGCCGGAATCCCTCACCATCGCAATTCCTCACAACTAAACGCACATACCAAGAACCTGATAAACGTACGGAGCGGAGAGGTATGACAACGGTGGAGTTGCGCAATACGACGGCGGCCCCACGGATCAGTCGAGCGCGGACTTCATGGATGCGGCATACTCCCGTAACACCGGGCCAGCCGCAGCGCCGTGCTCTGCTATCAGTGAGACGATCTTCGAGCCGACGATCACCCCGTCGGCGTAGCGACTCAACTCGGCGGCCTGCTCGGGGGAATGTATTCCGAATCCGATGGCGACCGGGGTATTCGTATGTTTCTTGATTTCCGTTATGATCGTTTTAAGGTCGGTGGTGATTTCGGCACGCACCCCTGTAACCCCCATGCTGGACACTACATAAATGAAACCGGTGGCGGCCTCGGCGATGGCCCTGATGCGATCAGCGGACGTGGGGGCGATCAACGTGATGACGGCCACACCATGACCAGCCGCGATGGACTTCAGTTCGCCCTGCTCCTCAAACGGCAGATCGGGGATGATGATGCCCGACACTCCCACCTCGGCGCAACGCGCGCAAAACGCCTCATAGCCGTAGTGGAACACCGGGTTCAAATACGTCAGGAACACCAGCGGGGTCGCGGTCTGGGCGTGTACCCGACGCGCCAACTCGAACGCACCGGCCACGCTTGCGCCGCCAGCGAACGCCCGTACATTGGCCGCTTGGATCACCGGGCCCTCGGCGATGGGATCGCTGAACGGAATGCCGATCTCGATCAGGTCGGCACCGCCGGCTATCAGGTCTCGGATAAACCCCTCGGATGCCGCCAAAGACGGATCACCCGCCGTAATGAACGCGATGAACGCCTTGCCGCCCGCGAATGCCTTGGCGATGTCATTGCCACTCATCGACTGTCCTTCCGCGATAGCGGGCGATAGCGGCCACGTCCTTGTCGCCACGTCCCGACAGATTAATGACGACATGCTGCCCCGGTGCGAACTCGTCCGCAATCTTCAGTACTTGCGCCACGGCGTGCGCCGATTCGATGGCACAGATGATGCCCTCGGTACGGGCCAGATACTCGAAAGCGGCTACGGCCTCGTCGTCGGTAACCGGTACATATTCGGCTCGGCCCGTCACGTGCAACCAGGCGTGCTCCGGGCCGATACCGGGATAATCCAGCCCGGCAGAAATCGAATACACCGGCGCGATCTGCCCATCGCCGTCTTGGCAGAACAGGCTTTTCATGCCGTGGAACACCCCGACGGAACCCCTGGCGATGGTCGCCGCGTGCCGCTCGGTCTCGATACCCCGACCAGCCGCCTCACAACCGATGAGCCGCACCGACTCGTGATCGATGAACTCATAGAACGCCCCGATGGCGTTGGAGCCACCGCCGACACACGCCACCACCGCGGCGGGCAGCACTTCCGGGTCGCCCGTCGCCTCGACCAGTTGAGCGTGTATTTCGCGCCCGATCGTCGTCTGGAAATCGCGCACCATCAGCGGGAACGGATGCGGCCCCATCACCGAACCGAGCACATACAGCGTGTCGTGTACTCGCCCAGACCACTCACGCATCGCGTCGTTCACGGCGTCTTTCAGAGTCTGCGTGCCAGACGTGACGGCATTCACCTTCGCTCCGAGCAGTTCCATACGGTAGACGTTCAGTGACTGCCGTACGGTGTCCTCCAGCCCCATGAAGATTTCGCACTCCAGGCCCAGCAGCGCCGCAGCGGTGGCGGTGGCCACCCCGTGCTGCCCCGCGCCGGTCTCGGCGATCACCCTAGTCTTGCCCATGCGCTTCGCCAGTAGGCACTGACCCAGCACATTGTTGATTTTGTGACTACCGGTGTGGTTGAGATCCTCGCGCTTCAACCACAGTTCCGGCCCCCCCAGGTCAGCCGTCATCCGCTTGGCGTGGTACAGCCGAGACGGACGCCCCGCATAGTCGCGCAGCAGCGCATCGAGTTCCGCGACAAATGCGGGGTCGGCGCTGAAATGCCGGTACGCCGCCTCCAGAGCGTGAATCTCATTCATCAACGTCTCGGGGAGGTACTGCCCTCCGAATTCGCCGTATCTACCGTTCATCGCCGTCTCCGCTTGAAATCCCATACGATCCGGGCCAGTTCGTTGACTTTGGCGGCGTCTTTTACACCGTCGGTTTCAGCGCCACTGGACACATCAATGGCGTACGGTCGTAGCGCCCACAGCGCTTCCGCCGCGTTATCCACCGAGATTCCGCCCGCCAAGAAGAACGCTCGCCCCAGCGGCGGTACCGCTGACCAGTCGAACGTCTCGCCACTACCGGCCCCGGAGTCCAACAGCAGATATTCGGCGTCGCTGGCCAGCGCGGCGTCCAGCGCCCCAGGTTCGCCCATCCGCACCGCCCTGATGCTGGGAGTATCCGGCAGCAGTTCCCGCAGCGCGTCGCTGTAGCGCTGGTCTTCATGCCCGTGCAGTTGCACCAGTTCGATGGTGCCGTCAGAAACCAGCCGATGAATCAACTCCACCGGCTGATCCACGAACACTCCCACCGTCTTGATGCGCGCGTCCAGTTTCCGCCGTAGCTCAGCGGCCAACTCCGGGGTTAGCTGCCGTTTCGACGGCGCGAACACGAACCCGGCGAACTCCGGGGTGCCGTAGCGCGCGTACGCCTCGTTGACGTAGCTCACATCTTCACTACGTCGTAATCCGCAGATTTTGAGCCTCGGCTCAATGAACTCTCGCTGCCCACCGGATGACTCCGCCGTCGGAACCGCAGCCACCGCCGTAGTCGGCCCAGATCCCAAGCCAGGAACCCTATCCGACCACGCATCCGCAGCCGCAGCCGCAGCCACCGCCGGAAGCAGCGAACGCAGTTCTGCCAACGCCGTCACCTTGTCAGGAGCGCGCATCAACGTCTCGCCAATCAACACCGCGTCGGCACCAGCGGCATACACCCGAGCCACATCCTGCGCTGTGGCGATGCCGGATTCGGCGACCAGCAGCACGCCATCAGGTACCAACCCCGCCAACCGCTCTGTGACCGCGAGGTCTACCTCAAACGTAGTCAGATCGCGGTTGTTTATGCCGATGATGTCTGCCCCCGCAGCCAGCGCCCGGCGCAGTTCTGCCTCGTCGTGTACCTCCACCAGTGCCGACAACCCCAGTCGCCGTGTCAATGCCAGGTAGTCGCGCAACTGCTCGTCGTCCAAAATGGCCACGATGAGCAACACCGCACTGGCTCGTAGCGCCAACGCCTGATAGAGCTGATACTCGTCGATGATGAAATCTTTACGCAGCACCGGCAGCCCCACCTCGGAGGTGATGGCGCGCAGGTATTCGTCTGAACCCTGGAAGAATGTGGGCTCGGTGAGCACCGAGATGGCGGCGGCACCGGCTGCCACGTAGTCGCGCGCGATGTCGCGGTACGGGAAGTCGGCGGCGATAACACCCTTGGATGGGGACGCCTTCTTCACCTCGCAGATGAAGCTCATTCCGGGAGCCCGCAGCGCGGTGGCGAAGCTCGGCGGTGGCGCGATACGCAACATGGCGACACGTCGTAGCTGCTCAAACGGCACCCGCTCACGCTCGGCCCGCACCCGCTCCCGGGTGGCAGCCACGATGTCGTCGAGAATCACGCACACCAACCTACGCCCTCTGAGCTTTCGAGACGACCATTCGCCACCCTCGGGGATCTCAGGCTCCACTAATCAGCGTCGCCTACCGTCTTGCGCGAATCGGACTCAGCGAAGATCGGCTCCCGCTATTTGCGTGACAGTTCGATGAACCGCTCCAGTTGCGCCAGCGCAGCGCCGGAATCGATCATCTCGGCGGCTATCGCAATGCCCGCCTCAATGCTTTCGGCCCGTCCGGCGATGTAGATGGCGGCCCCGGAGTTCAGCAGCACCGCGTCACGCTTCGCGCTCCGCTCACCTTTCAAGACAGCAAGGGTGATGGTGGCGTTTTCAGCCGGGGTACCACCCACCAGGTCGCTCTTGTCGCAACGGGTGAACCCGAACTGCTCCGGGGTGATGACGTACGTGGAAAGCCTGCCGCCTTGCAGTTCGCACACACTGGTGGCGCTGGAGAGGGAAATCTCGTCGAGGCCGTCCTGCCCGTACACCACCATCGCCCGCTTCACCCCAAGGTTGTGCAGCACCTTGCCAAGCGGCTCCACCAACTCCTCGGAGTAGACACCGAGTAGCTCCATGGTGGCGCCGGCAGGGTTCACCAACGGCCCCAAGATGTTGAATATGGTACGAATGCCGAGTTCCTTACGCACTGGAGCGACATAGCGCATGGCGATGTGGTAGTTCTGCGCGAACAGGAAGCACAGGTTGATGGCTTTCAGAATCTCCAACGATTTCTCCGGGGGCACCGTGATGTCTACGCCGAGTGCCTCCAAAACATCAGCCGCACCCGACTTGGACGACGCGGCACGGTTGCCGTGTTTCGCCACCGGAATACCCGCCGCCGAGATGACCAGGGCAGATGTGGTGGAGATATTGAACGAGTTGGCGCGATCACCGCCGGTACCGACGATCTCCAACACCTCGTCCTCGTTCAACAACCGGATGCAGTGTTTACGCATCCCCGCCGCCGAACCGCTGATCTCGTCGATGGTCTCACCCTTGACACTCATCGCGGTGAGGTACGCGGCCATCTGAATCTGGCTGGCCTCGCCGCCCATGATTTCATCCATGACCGCTTCGGCGGTGGCGAAGTCGAGGTTCTGCCGCGAAGTCGCCTGGAGTATCGCTTCCTTTATCATTCGGTGCTCACCTTTCATGGGCCGGGCCACCCGCCAAGAAACCGACCATGACGACCGCCCCTTACGGCGCTGTGATCGACTCGGGGTGGAACTGAGTCCCGTACCCAGAATAGTCGCGCTGGGCCGTAGCCATCACCTCGCTACCGTTCGCATCCCCCGCCAAGCCATCATCCAACGCCGCCGCCAAGGGCGCTATATGGTGGGCCGGAAACTCCGCAACCTAAGCGAGTTGGTGACAACGAACACCGAACTGAACGCCATCGCGGCACCAGCCACCATCGGGTTCAGTAGTCCCAGCGCCGCCACCGGGATAGCGATTACGTTGTAGCCGAAAGCCCAGAACAGGTTGGCCTTGATGGTGCCGAAGGTACGACGGGAGAGCCGGATCGCGTCCAACGCCGCCAGCAGATCGGAGCGCATCAGGGTGATGTCGGCGGCGGCCTGCGCCGCGTCGGTACCACTGCCCATGGCGATACCCAGGTCGGCCTGCGCCAGCGCGGCGGCGTCGTTCACGCCGTCCCCAACCATCGCCACCTGACGGCCTTCGCTTTGCAACCGCCGCACCACATTTACCTTGTCACCCGGCAGCACGCCCGCGATGACCTCATCAATACCAAGGCTAGACGCCACCTCCTGCGCCACCTGATCGTTGTCGCCGGTGAGTAGCACCGGGGGAAGACCCAGTCGGTTCAGTTCGGCGATGGCGCGTTGCGACGTGTCGCGCACCGTGTCCGCCACCGTGATGGTGCCGCGCAATTCACCGCCCCAGGCGACATTCACCGTGGTGCCTTGAACGTCGGTTGGGGAGGATTCCGCAAAACGCCCCGCATCGGTTGGGGAGGGTGCCGCATCACGCTCAGCGTCGGTTGTGGCGGGATCCACGGGTATTCGCCCTGAGGTTACACCCGAACCCACCCCAGCGGTCGGGCAGGTTTGGCCGTACTCGGCCTGTGCAGCAGCCGAAACCGCACTCTCGATCACCTGCGGAACCATATTCTCGGCCACCCAGTTGGCACGCCCAACAAGCACGGTGTTGCCGTCTACCACCGCCCGTACCCCCAACCCCGGCACCGAGTCGAAATCGGTGGCGGAAGCGGTAGGGGCGGCCCACCGCACGATGGCTTTCGCGAGCGGATGCTCCGAGTTGGCCTCGGCGGCACCGGCGTAACGTTTGAGTTCATCCAGGGTGACGCCGCTAGTCAACTGCCATTCGCTTACGCTCATCTCGCCGGTGGTCACCGTACCCGTCTTGTCGAGCACCACGGCGTCGATACGACGCGCCGCTTCCAATGCCGCCGCACCGGCGATGACGATACCCAGTTGCGCGCCACGCCCGGTGCCGACCAGTAGCGCCGTCGGAGTTGCCAAACCCAGGGCACAGGGGCAAGCGATAATGAGCACCGCCACCGCGGTGGAGACCGCGAACGACACCGTTTCGCCAAGCGCCAGCCACACCACCAGGGTGCCAAGCGCCACCAGAATGACGATGGGCACAAACACTTCGGCGATACGGTCGGCCAGCCGTTGTATCTGCGACTTGCCGTTCTGCGCCTGCTCCACCATGCGGGCGATACCCGCCAATTGGGTGTCGCCGCCGACGGCGGTAGCTCGTACCACCAAACGCCCGGTGGTGTTCACTGCGGCTCCCACCACCGCGTCACCCACGCCAACATCCACCGGCAGCGATTCCCCGGTGATGAGCGAATTATCCACCGCCGAGACACCGGCGACCACCACGCCATCGGTAGCGATGCGTTCGCCGGGACGTACCACCAGTTCGTCGCCAACTACGAGATCACTGGCCGCCACCAGACGCTCTACGCCGTCAAGCAACACCGTCGCGTATTTGGCACCCAAGTTGAGCAGCGCCTCAACCGCCGCTCCGGCCTGGCGTTTGGAACGCGCCTCAATGTAACGACCGATGAGTAGAAAGGTGAGAATCCCGGCGGTGGCCTCCAGGTAGATGGAGGCGTCGGCGTGGCCCCGTCGCAGCGACCAAGACCATTCGTGCTGGTAGCCAATCGTCCCGGCCATGCCGAAGATCATGGCGTATCCGCTCCACGCCAACGCCGCGGTGGTGCCCAGCGTAACCAGGGTGTCCATGGTAACGCTGCGATGCCTGAGGTTTAACAGCGTGGCCCGATGGAAGCGCCAACCGCACCAGGCGTACACCGGCAACGTGAGCGCCAGGCAAACCCACTGCCACGCCGGAAACTGCAACACGGGCAGCATGGAGAGCACTACGACCGGCACGCTCAAGATGACAGCGACCACCATACGGATACGTAAGGCAGCGGCCTCGTCCACCGGCGGCGCGTCCGGATTGGGCGGCGCGGCACCGTAACCCGCGCCCTCCACCACTTTGATGAGGTCAGCCACGCTGACATCGGGCGGCGCGACAACATGGGCCTTCTCGGTGGCGAAGTTCACGCTCGCCAGCACCCCCGGCACTTTCGAGAGCTTCTTCTCAATGCGCACGGCACAGGCCGCGCAGGTCATGCCGGTGATGGCTAGATCGACGCTACGAGTGTTCGGAGTCGCGGTGGCGACGCTCACTTCGGCGCGACCTGGTATTCGCCCGCCTCCGCCACGGCGGCCACAACGGTTTGTATGTCGATGGGCGCGGCAGAGGTGACGGTGAGTTGCCCATCCGCCAGCGCCAGCGCCACGTCGGTGACCCCGGGGATGGCGGACACCTCCTCTTTCACATGCGCCACGCAATGTTCACAGGTCATGCCGGTGACGATGTATTCGGCGATCATGTCGGCCCTCCTCATTGGCTGCTATGCCGGTATCGGATGAGTCACCGCTCTGCGGCGACGACTCACCAATACAGCAACGTCTGGACACATATTGTTCCAGACGGCACTGACAGGTCGAGCACAACTTGTCTTTTTATGGCAGGAGGGAAACTGAGAGGGGCTCATGGGACGAATCTTCACGGGGACGATGGTAAAAATTACAGTGTCCGGTACGGTGCCGATTTCGTCCCACCGGCAGACGCTGAATGTCGCGTAAACAATGAGTGACGACAGGGTAGAAGCAAACCTCGTAGTCAGCCGTTGTTACGCCGTTTTAGAGCAGTGATTTATCCACAACGGATGTGCAAACAGACTGTATTTACCACCCGCAACGACCTATGCCAAACCTAGCGTTGAACGCACAAAAGACGCGAAAAACTCGTGTGGCCAACCGGTTTCTACCAGACAAACGCCTAGTCAAACCGGGTTTTGCCACTTAAAAGGCGCGTGTCGCACCCAGGATAGTCACAGGCTGGGCCTTGCCGTCCACCACCTGTCCACCGGTGCCACTTAGTTGTCCACAGCACCTGTGGATAAACCCGGTTGCCGGGGCTACGTTACCGCGCTAGCTTTGTCGCACAGGAACTGTCAGTGGCCCCTGCTTTACTTACCAGTGTGGGCTCGGTAGGCCGACTGTTATGTGGGGGTATCGCATGATCGATGAGTATCACGAAGAGATCGACTTCGAGCCTGCCGCTGATCGGGTGCCCCCGAACGATCCGCTGGCAGAGCAAAGCGTACTCGGCTCCATTCTCACCAGCGCCGCGGCGCTGAGCGAGGTGCAGGAGATCGTCAGTGCCGACGATTTCTACCAGCCCCGTCACATGCGGGTGTTCGAGGCCGCCACCGACATGTTCGCCTCCGGCGAGCCGGTCGATCCCATCACCATCGCCGCCGAACTGGAAAAGCGCGGCACACTCGCCAAAGCGGGCGGCCCGGTGTACCTGTTCGACCTCGCCGCCGGGGTACCCATCGCCGCCAACGCCGCACACTACGCCGAAATAGTGCGCGACAAGGCGGTGCTGCGCCGCATGATCGAAAAAGCCGTCAAGATCGCACAGTTGGGTTACGAGGGGCGGGGCGACGCCCGTGACCTTGTCGATCAGGCACAGGCAGAGATGTACAGCGTATCCAAGGGCAAGAACACCGAGGAATACCAGGTGCTCGCCTCTTTGATGGAAGGCGCTTTCGACGAGATAGGCCGTCGGATGAACTTCGGCGGCGGAGTGTCCGGGGTGCCCACCGGCTTCAAGGGGCTGGACGCTCTCACCCACGGGTTGCACCCAGGACAGTTGGTGCTTGTTGCCGCGCGCCCTGGCCTCGGCAAATCCACCCTGGCATTGGATTTCGCCCGCGCCGCCGCCATTCACAACAACATGACCAGCGCCGTATTTTCGTTGGAGATGGCGCGCAACGAAATCATTATGCGTTTGCTCGCCGCCGAATCGTCGGTGCGCCTGGAGGCCATCATGTCCGGCCAGTTGGGCGACATGGATTTCCGCCGGATTCAAGATCGCGCCGCCGCCATCAACGACGCGCCGCTGTTCATCGACGATTCCCCCAACGTCAGCATGAACGAGATTCGCTCCAAGGCTAGACGGCTGAAACAGCGCCACGATCTTAAGCTGATCGTCATCGACTACCTACAGTTGATGACCTCTGGCGGGCGTGTCAGGGTGGAAAGCCGCCAGGTGGAGGTAAGCGAGTTCTCCCGACAGGCGAAGCTGCTGGCCAAGGAGTTGAATGTGCCGGTGGTGGCGCTGAGCCAGTTGAACCGTAACGCCGAAACCCGTCAGGACGGCAAACCCGATCTCGCCGACCTGCGTGAATCCGGCTCGCTGGAACAGGACGCCGACATGGTCATTCTCATCCACCGTCCCGAAGTGCATCGCTCCAAGGCGAAGGCCGATGCCGCTCAAGGTGGCGACAAATCCAAACCAGACCGGCAGGGTGAAGCGGATCTGATGGTGGTGAAACACCGTAACGGGCCCACCGGCACCATAGCGGTGGCGTTCCAGAGGCATTACACCCGTTTCATCGACATGCCGGACGCGGGCGACTACCGTAGCTGACGCCGCAGCAGCGATCTCCACCCGATGCTTGGCGCGGTCTTGGCGGTCGAGAATCATCGGTTGGTATCAGGCGACATTCGTCAATCGCCGGTCGCCGACCGCCCTGGGCGTTCGATGACGAACGACAACCAGCGGCCCAGGCGCTTGATGCCGCAAGATAGCCGATCGATGCCCGAGGGGTGCCACCAGAACCTAGTCGAAACGTCCAGCCACCAGCACCTTTTCATTCAGGCGCGGCACCACTGCGGTGATGCCCAACTCCTTCCGGATACGGCGGGCGAGCACCGGGGCACCGTCCTCGCCGTGGACGCAGTAGACGATCTTGGGTCTGGGTTGAAGCTCCTTCAGCCAGTCCATCAGGTCGGAGGCGTCGGCATGTACGCTGAAGCCGTCGTCCAGCAGCACCTCGGCCTTGACCGGTACGTATTTGCCGAACATCTTAAGTTCGGTGGCTCCGTCGATGAGGGTACGCCCCCGGGTGCCTTTCGCCTGATAGCCGGTGAACACCACGGTGTTGCGGGCATCCGGCAGCATGTGTTCCAGATGATGCACCACGCGGCCGCCGGTGGCCATGCCAGACGACGAGATAATGATGCACGGTTCACTGGGGCGATTTAGCCTGATGGATTCCTCGGTGCTGGTCACCACCCGGATGTTTCGCATGTCGAGAAAATCATGGTCGCGCAGATCCTCGCGCAGTTCATCACGTTGCGATGGGCTCTGGTAAATCTCCAGCGCCCTCGCCCCCATCGGCGAGTTGATGTAAATGGGAACGTCCGGGATACGCGCGGCAGCCCGCATCCGATTCAGGGTGAGCAGCACCACTTCGGTACGATCCACCGCGAATGCCGGGATCAGCACGTTGCCGCCGCGAGCGATGGTACGGCGAATCGCCTCGGCCAAATCCTCATGGGGCTCTTCGTCCCAATCCGGATGCTCGCGGTCGCCGTAGGTGGATTCGATGAGCACCGTCGGCGCGCCCTCGGGGGTTTCGCGTCCCTTCAGCACCGGGTGATCGTGACGACCCAAATCGCCGGAGAACAGCACCTCCGCGTCGGGCGTCGTGACGTGAACTGACGCGGAACCCAGAATGTGCCCGGCGCGGTAGTAACGCGCGGTGATACCGTCGCCCAGGTCGATCTCCACACCGAAGTCGGCGAAGCGGAGCAGTTTCAGAGTCTTGTCGACATCGGCGGTGGTGTACAGCGGTTCGGGGTTCTCATGCTTCGAATAACCGTTCTTCGCCGCGTTCTCCGCATCATGCTCCTGCAGCTTCGCCGAATCGTACAGCACCACCTCGGCGAGCAGTTCGGAACCGTCCGTCGCCCATACCGGGCCGCTGAACCCCTGTTTGACCAGGCGCGGCAGGTAACCCACATGATCCATATGGGCGTGGGTGAGCAAAATGGTGTCGATGCCCCGTGGCGACACCGGGAACGAATCCCAGTTCAACAGCCGCAACTTTTTCTCGCCTTGGAACAGTCCGGCGTCGATGAGAATGCGGCGGTCACCGTACTCCAACAGATACTTGCTGCCGGTGACGGTGCCCGCGCCGCCGAGGAATCTGAGGGACGAACGCGCATTTGCCATGCGTATAGTCTCGCGTACGTACGGGGCAACGTAACGAACCCACACGCAAATGGCTGTTCATTGGGCAATTCCTAACGGTTTTCCACCGTGGCACCGTACGGAACTGCCCAATGAACGCCGACTTGCGGGATACTTAGCTATGGCACCTCAAATGTACGAACAACTCGCCATCGGCTACGACGGCGCCATCGCCACCATCACACTCGACAATCCCGGCAAGCGCAATGCGTTGTCGGAGTCGATGATGCAGGAAATAACCGCCGCATTTCATGAAGTGGGCGCGTCTGACGCGCTGGTCGTGGTGCTCGCGGCCAACGGCCCCGCCTTCTCCGCCGGGCACAACCTCGCCGACCTGGTGGGCATCACGCTGCCGCAGGCCCGCAAACTGTTCGGGGTGTGCGTGGACATGATCGAGGCCATCCAGGGCATTCCACAACCGGTAATCGCCAAGGTACACGCCGTGGCCGCCGCCGGCGGCTGTCAACTGGTGGCGTCCTGCGACCTAGTGGTGGCCGCCGATTCGGCGTCGTTCTCCATCCCCGGCATCAAACGCGGGCTGTTCTGTCACACCCCGTTGGTGGCCGTAAGCCGTAACGTGGGCGCGAAACGGGCGCTGGAGATGGCGTTCACCGGCGACCCGGTACCCGCCGTCACCGCTGCCGAATGGGGGCTCATCAACTACGCGGTGCCTCTGGCTGAACTGGACGCCGCGGTCGAGGCGCTGGCGCATCGCATCAGCGACGACGGCAGCCCCTACGCCCGCGCCATGGGCAAGAAGCTTTTCTATGACCAGATCGGGGTGACACAGGATTCGGCCTACGATCTGGCCGCCGAAGTGGTGGCGCTGAACGCGGTGTTGCCGGACGCCCAGGAGGGGTTCGCGTCGTTCGTGGAAAAGCGGAAGCCGGTCTATCGGATGCCGCCGAATGGGTGACCCCACCGACAGCTCGCAGCCATACCCGAACTCCGGGGACGAAACGCCTGGCCGCCAACACCCAGCGGACGACCTCGCCGATCTCCCCAAGGCACACCTGCATCTGCACTTCACCGGGTCGCTCGACCTGCCGACGCTGGCGGAGTTGGCGGAGGCGGCGCATGACGTGGCAGCAGCCGGATTGATCGATGATGGAGCGCTCGCCGTACCCGCCACCATGAAGGGCTGGTTCCGATTCCAGCGCACCTACGATCTGGCGCGGCGCGTGGTGTGTACCGAAGCGGCGATGCGACGGGTGGTACGGCGCGCCGCCGAGAACGATGCCGCCGAAGGGGTGCGCCGACTGGAGTTACAGATCGACCCCACCTCGTACGCGCAACACGTTGGGGGCATCATCGCCGCCTTGGAGATCGTGCTGGATGAGGCCAAAGCCGCCACCGCCGCGACCGGGGTGCAGGTGGCGATCATCGTGGCGGCGTCCCGGATGCGGCATCCGATGGAAGCCCGTACTCTGGCGCGACTCGCCGCGAAATACGCGGGGCAAGGCCCTGGCGAGGTGTGCGGTTTCGGGCTGAGCAACGACGAATGGGCCGGTGCCACCCCCGAGTGGGAGGGCGCTTTTCGTATCGCCCGCGCTGCTGGATTACCGGGTGTGCCGCATGGCGGCGAGCTACGTGGGGCGGATCATGTACGGCAGGTGATGGCCGCGCTCCACCCCAGCCGTATCGGGCACGGCATCCGTACCACCGAAGACCCGTACCTGCTGAGCGAGTTGGTGGCCGCCGGAGTTGGCTTCGAGGTGTGCCCCACTTCCAACGTGCAGTTGGGGGTCTACCCGGAGTTGGCCGCCGTGCCGCTGCGCGCCTTGGTGGCGGCTGGTGCCGTAGTGGCGTTGGGGGCCGATGATCCGCTGCTGTTTCACGCCCGTCTGAACGCCCAGTACCAGGTCGCACGAGACGACATGGGTTTCACCTTGGCCGATTTGGCCGATTTGGCCGCTTCATCCATCAGGGCGTCGTTCGCGCCGGATGAGGACAAGGCACGTTGGCTGCGCGAGGTAGCCAACTGGCGTAACTCCACATAGCGACACCGGCACAAGGTCATCTCGGCGTATCACCACCCTCCCTTGGTTTCGATACCCGACGACACCACCCGGACGCGGTTACCTTAAGGAGGGCAACTCCACCTTGCCGAACTCGACGATGAAGTCCACGATCAGATCAGCGGTGCCTTGCAGCATTGCCACACCCCACTCACGGGTGGCGTTACGGGGATGATCGGGGCCGTTCCAACCGTTGTCGGTGACGTTCTCCGAAAGACGCGGCACATTGATGGTGACGCCACGAAACTCCACGGTTGACAACCCGGTGGCCTTCAGCTCGGGGGTCAGGTCGCGTGGCTCCCAAGGGGCCTCAAGTTGCGACTCGTCCACCAACGCCTCGTCAATGCCCATCAGCCCGCTAGTTTCCTGGGCCCCACCGTGGCCACCTTTCCAGGCCGGATTGATGTCCCAGGCCATCAGCCACCAGTTCAGATCAGCCAAAATCGCACCCTTGCGCTGCAAATCCCAGCCCACCCGCTCAATGGCCTTGACGTTGCCACCGTGTCCATTGAGAATGACGAAGCGCCGGGCACCATGGCGGTGCAACTGGTCACACACCCGCGCCAGCACCTCGTACAGCAGTTGGTTGCCGAGGTCGATGGTGCCGGGGGTGTCCGCGAAATACTCGGTGGCACCGTACGGGATGGTCGGCGCGATCAGCACACCGCTCTTTTCCTCGATCAGTTCCAGCAACCGGTTCGGGGCCAGCGTGTCGGAACCGAGCGCCAAATGTCGCCCGTGGTTCTCGATGCTGCCAACGGCGAGCAGCACCGTGTCATGCTCGGCGAAGTAGCGTTCGGCCTGCGGCCAGGTGATGTCGGTGAGTCTCACGTCGCTCCTTGTCGGTGGTTAGGTTTTGGCTCCGAGTTGCCAAACACGCCGCGCTCAGAACAGCGTACGGTACGCCGCCCGCGGCCTGCGACGGTGTTTACTGGCTCGCCGTAGCGCCCGTAGTTGCCGTGCTGACAACTCGCCGGAGTATTCCACCCGGCGGTTGGCGTATTGATAGATGGCGAATGGGATGTGCCCCAGGTAGATAGCCAGCAACACCTGCATGGTGCCGAATGGACGGGTAAAAATCCCGGCGATGAGCATCATCGCCACGAATAGCAGTCCGACGCGCGCGGCGGGCGACGGCATGTCA
>JAIRRM010000094.1 GCA_031255975.1 Propionibacteriaceae bacterium
GTCGGCTTCGGCCAACCAGAAAGCTTTAGGGTCGGAAGGAAGAGAAGTGGGGCGGAGCTGACGAAGGGTAGAGCCAGGGCGACGAAAAGCGCGACAGAAACGACGAAAAGGTGGGATTGGGAGGACAGTGAAAGGACACAGAACGAAACGAGGAGAACGGAGCGGCGCAACCGGCTCCAGGTTCAGTTCTGAAACCTCAAGGGTGCCCGACGGGACTTGAACCCGCGGCCGCCTGGACCACAACCAGGAGCTCTACCAACTGAGCTACGGGCACCATTGCCGCACATATCGAGCGGCCTGCGCAACCAGGCAATCATAGCCGGAGTGCGTCAAGACGCGGAAATCTGCCGATCCGCGATGAAGCTTTCCAGCACGTCGGCTGCCAACTCCACGGTGTGCAGGCAGCGCTCTTCCGGTGTACGGTAGCGCGCCATCAGTTCGTCGCACTGAATACTGCCGAGTTGTTCCTCGAAGCGGGCGACGTATGCGGCATTCTGTTCATTGAAACCCGGGGTGTTGTGGGCCCGGCCATTTACCGTCAAAGCACTGAGCGCCGCCAGCCCGCCGCAGAGCGCCCCGCAGGTACGTTTACACCCCAAGCCGAACCCAAATCCGCTTAACAGCGCAAGTGCTTGGGAATCCAGCTCTAACCCGTATTCGGCTGAGGCGGCGCGCGCCATCGTCTCGGCGCAGTTGTAGTCCTGGTCGAGAAAATACCCACGTATCCGATCTTTGAGCATACTAATCCGCCCCCTTTGCTGGTTTAACGTGCGTCGGTGACCCACATTACATCCCCGCGACAACCGGCGAATAGGCCCCACGGTGCCGCGTGCTTCCGCGCCGTATCGCGGTTCATTTCGGCGGTTACGTCCCTATCAGCGGCGGCGACATCATTCGCGCAGCTTCGCTGTGCCGTACAGTGTTGCCAATCCCGATTGGCGCGCTGCCAACCGTCTCGTTGCGGAGGCCGATGTGGTAGCCGACAAAGGGATATACCTGTCGCGGTGCCTGCTACAAGGCTCAGCCGACAGAGTCGGTCGCGTTGCGGCAACGTCAAAATGCCAATGTCGTCGCCGCCCAGCGGGAGATACCGGCACCGTGGCTATCCAATACAGCGCAGCCGTCGATCTGCCCAACAATGGCCTCGGCATGGCGCATCCCACCGCCACACCGACTTTCACGAAAACCACGACACATAGGTTCTCGCCGCGATACGAGTGGCGGCGAGTCGGAGTATTCGGGCGAACCATAGCTGATCTCAAGAGCTTGGTGCTGCTGCACTCCAATGACATGCACGGCGACTTTTTCGCCGAAGACGCCGAAGGGTTACGTGTCGGAGGCGTCTCATTGCGCAGCGGTTATGTGCAGCAGGTGCGTCGTGAACATCGCAACACCAGCTTCGCGGTGGCTGGCGACATGGTGCAGGGCTCGGTGATCGATGCCGGGTTTCGTGGCCTGTCCACCATCAATCTGATGCTACGACACCGGTCGGCCGTACCAGGTATCGCGGACTGTTATCGACTATCGGTGGCCTTTTCAGTAACCACTTGATCGGTTGACGCTTGGGCCGAGCGCGGGCGCGGTTGGGTCAAGATTTGAGGCAGCGGCTTATCGTACGGCGGTGAGATGGGTGGCGAAACCGTCCTCAACAGACGGCGAGAGGCCGATTCTGCGCAGGTTGCCGGTAGCATTCACCCATGACCGTCCTCGTCACCGGCTTTGAGCCGTTCAAGGGGCTACCCAGCAATCCGTCCGCTTTGGTGGCTGAGATTCTTGGAGCCCGGCCGGGATTCATCCACCGCATCCTGCCGGTGACATACGTCGGCTCGCGCGCCGAGCTGACCAGATTTGTGGCCGGACATCCCGACGCCGAGCTGGTGCTCTCGCTGGGGCTGTGGGATTCCGGAACCGCGGTGCGCGTTGAATCCACCGGACGCAATGTGCAACGTGCCAGCATCCCCGACAATGCGGGCGATCTGGCCAAGGGGCGGCCAGTTGATCCGTACGGCCCAGACACGCTCAGCGCCGACGAACGCCTAGTCAAACGAGCCTATGACGCGTTTGAGAGTGCGGGGGTGCCAGCCGTACACTCCGACGATGCCGGTGGTTACATCTGCAATACCGCCTACTACACCCTGTTGCAACGAGATGTGCCAGGCATCTTCATTCACATTCCACTGGCCGAAGTGATCGCGCCAGAGACTATCGCCGACGTACTGGCGCACGAGTTCAGTCAAGGAGACCGCTGATGATCGACCCGCAAACAGACCCGCAGATCAAGTACGAGGCATTCCGTGCTCGTCGCAATGCCGCCATGCTGGCTCCTTTCGCTCCGGCGGCGCTCGTCGCTACCCAGTGGGTAGGTGATACGGCAGAGCCATTGGAGCATGTGGCCGGTGAGTGGCGCATGGCTGATGGCAAAGTGGTGGCGGTAGGCATTGAGCCGTCCGACGTCGCCGAACTCGACGCAGGCGTGACGTGGGTGGATGGAGATTTGGTGTTTGAGCCAGAATCGGCGGCGATCTGGAAGGGTAAGCAGCTACTCGCTATTGAGCGTTACGGCACATACGGGTTACGCATTTTCGATCCGGAAGCCCCAGGCCGCACTTCGCTTGTCGGCATCGACAGCTACAGCTATGACCCGGCGTGGGCGGTGACGGCCCGGTTCAAGCTCGTCACCCCGGCTGAGGTGGAGATCGATCTCGTAAATGGCCTCAAGGTGCCGGGCACGGTCAGCGCGGTGTTCACCTTCGAGTCGGGCGACACTACGGCCACCATGCAGATAGACGCCGTGCCGAACGAGCCTGCGGCCGTCGCCTTCCTTGATCGGATGGCGTTGGAGGCCGGGGCACCACTGCGCTTTTTGCCGATCCATTGGCCAGAGGGTGACGAATGGTTACGAGATGGCACCGGCACCGCCATCGTGGACTTCAACTACGCCACTTTGCCTCCGTGTGCTTTCTCGCCTCATTTCATGTGTCCGCTGCCGTTGGCCGCCAATCGGTTGCCGTTTGCCGTCACCGCAGGGGAGCGTGCCCCGCTACGAAACTGAACCGTTGTAGTGGGTTGAAGGGTATCTGCCCCCAAACCGGTTTCGGTTCGACATGCGAAACCCAAAAACGAGCCGTATGGCGTGGGCTGGGTAAGCCAGCGGTGATCCGCTCAGAGTTGCCCAACCAGGTGGGTGGTCACAGGGTGGGGTCAGCACCTTTCGGGGGCAGGATGCGCGCCAGGAA
>JAIRRM010000171.1 GCA_031255975.1 Propionibacteriaceae bacterium
GGACAGTTCATATGATGACGCCCTACAGGTGCTCGGCGACTCGAACGCCGACCCCGCAGACCTACAGACCATAACCCAAAGATTCCCGGCATTGCACGTCGCTGTCGCCGCGCACCGGACCGCCTCCCCCGGACTGCTCGACTGGCTGGCCGCCACCGACGACCCCGCAGTGCTCAGGGTCATCGCCGCACGAACCGCGCAACCCACCGTCGTGGGCACACCCGAATCGCAGCCCGACTACCAGACGGCCCTCTATCCCGCCGTATCGACGCAACCGCAGCGAGGGATGCAGCAGCCCGCACCTACCCAGTATCAGAGCCAAACCCAAGCGCCCGTCGCGAGCCGACCACTGCGCCTTTGGCGAGGCTTGTCACGGTGGGTGAAGCTGGCACTCTGCGTGGTGGTGGCCGCAGCCGTGGGTGTGGTGGTGTGGCTGGTTGCCAGCGGCGATGAATATCCAACTCGCGTACCTGACTTGGCGACCGCATCTCGATGGGATCGCATCGACTTGACAGCGGGACTCCGCGACTTGGGCAACGACTACTCAGTCAATGTGTCCGACTCGGGGAAAGACAGCATCGTAATCGCCGTGATAGAAGACTACGATCACGATCAGGTCATCATCAGGGGTATTGACCTCGCGGACGGCAAGGTGCTGTGGACGGCCGACCCGTTACCCGGCGAATGGGAAGGAACCTCTACTGACCCGACTGGCAGGTCTGATGTGGTGGTACTCCGCCACTACGACGAAGACGAAACTTTCCTCACATCGCTCGACATATCGACCGGCACGGTCGTCTCGGGCAATGTGCCAATGTCGGATAGTGACATCCATAGCATGTGGCTCCGTGACGGGGTGCTCGTGTTGCAGAATTACTTCGACGATGTTTCCTGGGCCGTTGAGGCCTCGGATCTCAACCATCAACTCTGGATCGTATCGGCCGTATCCAGCATCATCTTCCGATTCGCCAACGCGTATTACCTCAGCACCACTGATGGAGTGCGGCTGTTCGCCACGGGTGAGAGGGCTGGATTCGGGGCCGATTCCAACGAAGGCACCACCTACTTCGCCTCGGGTGGTCACGTATTCCGTTACGGCTACGGCGAACATAACACCCTGATTTCGTTTGAGCCGTGGGACACCAAGGCCGACAGGCCGCTGCTCGGGCAGAGCGCCTGCTCAAACAGACCTGATGGTGCCAGGCCATTCGCCACGCCGGCCATTTACGGTTACATCGACGAAGAATCCGAGCAGATGCGCGCCTGTTCGCTGAGTGATGGCGCTTTGGTCTGGAACAGCCGCCTTGACGACGACTTTTTGGGTTCGACAAGCGTCACAGACAAATCCGGTGCCGGCGTCATCGTGCTGCATTATGGCGACTATGACTTCTCCGACACCAGCATGGTGGTTGACGCCAGCACCGGTGAACTCGTAGGACGCATGAGCGGATATTTCAGAACCACTGGCACCCATATCGCCTATCTGCTGGTGGATTCCCACCGATTGGCGGCATACGACGTCACGGCACCGGGGGTGCCGAGGCTGTGGACCATGGACATTCCTGATGACGACGCAACCGTGGTCTTCTCCGCCAACCATGTCTACACCACCTCGAATACCGCCATCTACGTGCTGCGCCCCTGAGTTCCATAGGCGCCATCCGCCCACTGGCGCGGCACCGGCACATGGGGCCCCCTCCCCATTGACCAACCCGGCGTCCGAGCGGATAGTTGCACCGAGACACATCGTCTCACGCATATCTCAACATATCTCAGCCAAAATAGGAGACGCACATGAGCATAGCCACGTTCTTCCTGCACGACCAGTTTGTCATCGACGAAAAGGTCTCTGCGTTCAAACTCACTAACGCCTACAGGGTCTACGATGCCTGGGGACAGCAGATAGGCGGCATCCAGCAGCACAAATCTGGCGGGCAAAAGGCCCTAGGTATGCTGATTGGAGGCAAGTTGCTGCCTTGGCAATACACCATCGACGACGAAGCCGGAAACCCACTGGTCACCGTCAAAAAAGGCGCTACCCTCATGCTCTCCAACATCTCGGTGCTGGATGCCGCTGGCAACGTCATCGCCGGAATACAGCAGAAATGGTCTTTCATGAAACCGAAATTCACCTTGGTGGACGCAGGGGGTGTGGTGATCGGCACCATCGCAGGCGACTGGAAAGGCTGGAACTTCTCCATCTCCGACGCCAATGGGCGGGAGATCGGCACCATCAACAAACGCTGGGCCGGGGCCATGAAGGAGATATTCACCACCGCCGATAAGTACATCGTGACGATCAACCCCGAAGTAACCGAAGACCAGCATAAGGTCGCCATTGTGGCCGCGGCGGTCACCATCGACATGGTGCTGAAAGAAAACAAATAGACAGGTAGTGGCCCTAAGAAGCAACCACATGAATGCGGCAAAACGGTCGGCGGCTCTGGTGGCCACGGCGACCATCGCGCCCTGATATCAGCCTGCGACTCCAGCCCCGACGGTGGGAAAACCAGCTGCGGTACCCGGAAGCAGTTTGCTATGGCGCAGAAAGAACCAATCGAGTATGACCCAACTCACATCGAACAGTGACTACGCAGAGGTGCTGCAGGTACTCGCCAACCCGATGGCCGATCCTGATGACCTGGCAACCATCGTCGAGAGCTTCTCCGCACTGAATGCCGCCGTGGCGACCCACCCCCCGCGACGACTGCGCCTTTGACGGTGGCCTGCATCCATGGGGAAGCGGTGTACCTGAGCGGCGGGTTGTGATCTGGGTAGGCGAAACACTCGACGTGCGCTGCCCGATGACGTACCCGCCGCTGTCCGTTTCGACGAAATCTGGTCGAACCCGCCGATCCGTATTGGCAAGAAAGTGCTCCATGAGTTGCTGCTCACCTGGCTGCCGCGGCTGACGCCGGACGGCAGGGCGTATCTGGTCGTCAGCAAAAACCTCGGCGCCGATTCACTACAATCCTGGCTGATCGCACAGGGTTACCCCACGGAGCGCCTCGGCTCCTCCAAAGGTTTCCGGGTGCTCGCGGTCAGCCGGAGTTAACCGATCAGCGACGCCGCAGCGCCTGGAGGAGTTCCCGCACATCCAGAGCCTCATCCTCGATTTTGGAGCGCAACCACCAATCTGGGTCGCGTTCATGACGCAACCGTAGCGGCTTGCCGGCACCGGGAAGGCCGTCGAACGCACCGGCTTCGAGGGCTTCGCGCACCTTGCGCTCCACGAAGCCCTCGAACACCGGTGTCGGCTCGTCCATCGGCTACTAACCGCGCGCGGCCAGTTTCTCCAGGAACAGCGCGGTGGCGTGGGTGTACTTGCGCCAATCGGCAATGCTGGCAGATTCATCCGTCGAATGCATCCGGCTGGTGGGATCGCATACGCCAGTAACCGCGACCTCAATGCCAGGGAACGCCTGCTGGAAATCGGCGATCATCGGGATGGAACCACCGGTGCCCATCTCGACCGTGGCGCTACCGAAGGCCTCGTCCAGCGCCGCACGGTAAAGGGTGTTGCTGGGGCCATCGGATGCCACGGTGCAGGGATCGCCGGAATCCAGTTCGCCGAACTCGATCTTGGCACCCCAGGGGGCGTGTTCCACGATGTGATCCATCAGGCACTTCAGCGCCCGCTTGCCATCATCGCCGGGAGCGATGCGTACACTCACCTTCGCGGTGGCGCTGGGAATCAGCGTGTTGGACGCATCCGCCACCCGGGTGGTGTCTATGGCGAGTGTGGCGCAGGCGGGTTGCGTCCACATCCGGTCGGTGACCGGGCCGTAACCGATCCACTGCGTGCCCGGCAGTTTCCCGGCTTCATCCGCCAGTCGGTCAAGCGGATAGTCCACCTCGGGGCCGGGGCCGGAAACCAGCCCCTTGATGGCCACCGAACCGTCGTCGTCATGCAAGCTCGCCAGCAGTCGCACCAGTGCGGTGAGCGCGTCGGGCACCACGCCACCGTATTCGCCGGAGTGCACGCCGTGGTCAAGCGTCGAGATGGTGAACACCGCGCTGACCACTCCACGCAACGAGGTGTTGAGCGCCGGGGTGCCGACCTCCCACACACCGCCGTCACCGATGAGGAACATGTCGGCCTCCAACATCTCGCGGTGCCGTTCAATGACATTGACAAGCGAGACGGAGCCGCATTCCTCTTCACCCTCGATGAACAGTTTGACGCCCACCGGGGGCTTGCCATCAAACGCGCGCAGCATCGCCAGGTGGCTCATCACCCCAGCTTTGTCGTCGGCCGCGCCACGCCCGTACAGCCTGCCGTCACGTTCTACCGCCTCAAACGGTGGGGTTGTCCATTCGTCCAGGTTGCCCGTCGGCTGCACGTCATGATGCGCGTACAGACACACCGTCGGCTTGCCCTCCGGTGCCGGGAAATGGGCGAGCACTGCGGGCTGCCCCCCTTCTCGCACCACTTTCACCTCGGCGGCACCCAAATCACGCAGCCAACCGGCGAGCGTTTCGGCGGTACGTCCCACGTCTTCGAAATGCTCCGGCTGCGAAGAAACACTGGGGATATTGATGAATGCCTTGTAATCGTCGTACGTCGCGTCGAGGGCGGCGTCGACTCTGCTGGTGAGATCGCTCATGCGACAAGCCTACCGGTGGTTCACACCGCTTCCGGTATAGTAGTTTCTTTCGGTCGAATAGTTGAAGGGGAAGTGTATGGGTGCCATCATCGAAGTTGCGGAGTTGACCAGGCGATACGGCACCTTGACCGCTGTGGATCGCATCAGCTTCCACGTCGAGGAGGGCACGCTATTCGCTTTTCTGGGGCCGAACGGAGCGGGTAAATCCACGTCCATCTCGGTGCTCACCACACTGGCCCCGCCCTCAGGCGGCACCGTCAGCTACATCTGTCCCACCGGTGCCAAACTAACCATTGGTAAAGACGACGCCGCCATCCGGCAACAGATCGGCGTGGTATTCCAGGACTCGCTGCTCGACAAGCCTTTCAACGTACGCACCAACCTCATCCAACGCGCCGACATTTACGCCGCCAACCCCGCCGACGCCGACGCCATGGTGAACGAGGTGATCGAGGTGTTGAGCCTCGGTGAAATCGCCAAACAACCGTACGGCACCCTCTCCGGTGGACAGCGCCGCCGCGTGGACATCGCCCGCGCCCTGCTCAACAAACCCCGGGTGTTGTTCCTAGACGAGCCCACCACCGGCCTCGACCCCCAGTCGCGGCACCTGGTATGGCAAACCATCAACCAACTACGCGCCGATCTCGGGCTCACAGTGTTTCTCACCACGCACTACATGGAGGAGGCCGACACCGCCGATGAGGTGCGCATCATCGACCACGGGTCGCTCATCGCCGGAGGCACACCAGCCGAACTGCGCGCCAAGCATTCGTCCAGCCAACTGCGTTTCACCGTCAACGACGCCCTACTGGATGCCTTGACCGGCTACGGCAAGCCGTTCACCCGCGCCGCCGACATCGTGACACTGCCCGTCGCCGACTCACGGGAAGCACTGGCGTTCCTCACTGCCCATGCGCCGGTCATCGGGGATTTCGAGTTCCGGCACGGCACCATGGACGACGTGTTTCTGAACCTCACTGGTGCCAACCTCAGGGAGGAGTGACATGTACCGACTGTGGAGTTTCACCAAGCGCAACCTGGGGCTGTTTTTCTCCAATAAGGCCAGCGTTTTCTTCTCTCTGATGGGCGCGTTCGTGGCGCTATTCATAGTCATCGTGCTGCTACGTTCTTCAGTGGTGGATGGCATCATGGCCAGCACCGGCACCGCCAGCGGCCTCTCCGACGCCACCATCGGCTCCATCCTCGACACCTGGCTCATCTGTTCGTCGGCGGCCATCGCCTCGTTCACCACCGGGTTCGCGGCTTACGAGGTGTTCGTCGCCGACCGCCAATCAGAGCGCTGGCGCGACTTCCTGGTCACCCCGATGCCCCGCACCACCCTCACCGGTGGCTATCTGTTGGCGGCCATCATCGTCTCATTGGTGGAGACCAGCGCGGTGTACGGATTGGGCACCATTTACTGTCTCGCCAACGGGGCCACCCTCACTTGGGCCGCATTTGCCAAAGCGTACGGGCTACTGGTGCTGTGCTGCCTCTCCTTCACAGCCCTCACCGGGTTCATCATCAGCTTCGTAAGCACGCAGGCCGCATTCACCGGACTTTCGGTGGTGTTCGGCACCACCACCGGTTTCCTGAACGGCACCTACGTGCAACCCAGCTTGCTCTCCGACGGCGTCAACAGCGTATTCAACTCGTTGCCGTTCGCACAGGCCGCGGCGGTGGTACGCGATGCCTACGTTGCCCCGATGCTCACCGACCTGCCGGCTGAGGCGGTGGCCGGGTTCCGCAGCTCCATGGGTATCGACCTGTTCGTAGGCGATAAGCAGTTGCCGCAACCGCTCATCTTTGCCGTACTCATCGGATTGGCCGTCGTCTGCTCGTTGTGCTCCTGGATGCGCATCAATCGCAAAGTGGGTTAACTCGCTGAACTACGAGAGTAGCTGCCCCCGGATGCGACTAGGATGGGGTCGTTAACTCACAAGGAGGTACAAACATGGCAAACCCGGTGCTTTCCCGCCCCGATGCCTTCACCCCGGCGTACAACCCCTACGAGGCCCAGGCACAGCCCTCCTACTATGGCGACCATACCCAGGGGCAGTGGAATGGCGACGGCCAGCAGGCATACAATCCCTACGCCGCACCAACCCAGCAGGCATATAACCCCTATGCCGCACCAACCCAGCCCGCGCCATACGTCACCCCCGACACCACCGGACTGATGACATACGATGGCGTGACCCAGAAGGCCGCCCTCATCTTGCTGGTACTGGCCGCCGTGGCGTACTCCGCGACGCAACTCATTCCACCCCTGGCACTACTGCCAGCGTCGATCGTCTGCGGCTTGGTCGCCGTCGTCGTACCGCTGGTGGCGCTGTTCCGCCGCACCGTGGGGCCGGTATTGGCACTGTTCTACGCCGTGTTCGAGGGGGTGTTCATCGGGACGATCTCAATGGTCTTCGAGGCGGTCTACCCCGGCATCGTGGTGCAGGCCATCTTCGGCACCTTCATCGCAGCCGCACTGGTGCTGGCCGCGTTCCGCTTCATCGGAATGCGCACCTCATCCAAGATGTCCCGCCTCCTGCTACTCTGCCTGGCGGGTTATGCCGCCGTGGCGCTGTTCTCATTCATCGCCAGCCTGTTTGGCTTCGATACTGGCTTGTTCCCCGGCCCCACCGGTCCGGTAAGTGGCTGGGCATGGTTGGCCGCGATCATCGGGGTGACGCTGGCCGTCTTCTCGCTGCTGGATGACTTCACCTACATTGAGAAGGGCGTACGCATGGGTGCCCCCGCCTCGCAGGGTTGGACCGCCGCTTGGGGGCTCTCCGTCACCCTGGTTTGGCTCTACCTGAACCTGCTCCGCATCATCGGGTACCTAAGCCGCCGGTAACTACCGCCTGACTGTCGAACAAAGGCGCGCCTCCTTGTAGGGGAGGCGCGCCTTTGCTTGAAGTAAAGCCACACCCGTCATTCCAGCCACCAAGCCAGAACCCAGGACAGACGCGCCTCCGCCCGACGTGAAGCCACACCCGTCATTCCGGCCACCGAGCCGGAATCCCCGGCCACCGAGCCGGAATCCAGGCAAAACGCACCTTCGCTCGATGTGAAGCTACACCAGTTCGTTGATGACGATGGATTCCTCACGCCCCGGGCCTACTCCGATACCGGAGATACGAACGCCGATCAACTCCTCCAAGCGTTTCACGTAGGCCTGGCAGGTGACAGGTAGCTCGGCGAAGCTGCGTGCCCGGGTGATGTCTTCACTCCAACCAGGCAGATACTCATATACCGGCTGAGCCCGCTCCAACTCGCCCATGGTCATCGGCCAGTGGTCGGTGCGCGCCCCGTCAATGTCATAAGCCACGCATACCGGGATCTGCTCCCAGCCGGTGAGTACATCGAGTTTGGTGAGAAATACGTCAGTGGCACCGTTCACCTTGTTGGCTTGCTCCACCACCAGCGCGTCAAACCAGCCGGTACGGCGCGCTCTGCCGGTGACCACACCGTACTCCCCGCCATTGGCGCGCAACGTGTCCCCGTCGGCGTCGAACAGTTCGGTGGGGAACGGCCCCTCGCCCACACGGGTGGTATACGCCTTGGCGATGCCGATCACCCGATCAATACGGCACGGCCCCACTCCGGCCCCGGTACAGGCACCGGCGGCAATCGGATTGGACGACGTCACGTACGGATACGTGCCGTGATCTACGTCCAGATGATGCGCCTGGGCACCCTCGAACAGCACCGTCTTACCCTCATCCAGCGCATCATTCAGCAGTCGGGCGGCATCCACCACATAGGGGCGTACCCGCTCGGCGTACGCGAGTAGCTCATCGATGATTATTCGCGCCTCGATGGGCCGCCGGTTGTAGATCTTGGCGAACACCTGGTTTTTTTGCTCCAACGCGGCCTCCACTTTGGCGGCAAGCGTTTCGGCGTCCAACAGATCCTGTACCCGAATACCGATCCGGTTCACCTTGTCAGAGTACGCCGGGCCGATACCGCGCCCGGTGGTGCCGATCTTCTTCTTACCCGCAAACCGCTCCGTCACCTTGTCGAGCGTGGAGTGATACGGCGTGATGAGATGCGCGTTGGCGCTGATGAGCGGGTGCGCCACCACCACGCCACGCTCGGTCAGTTCGTCCAACTCGTCGTAGAAGACGCTCAAATCCACCACCACTCCGTTGCCGATGACACAGGTGCAGTTGTCGTTGAGAATGCCGGACGGCAGCAGTCGCAGCCCGAATTTTTGCCCGTTCACCACCACGGTGTGTCCGGCGTTATTGCCGCCAGAGTAGCGCACGCAGTAATCGACGCGATCCCCCAAAGCGTCAGTCGCCTTGCCTTTGCCTTCGTCACCCCACTGTGTACCGATTATCACAATGCCCGGCATGGCCAGTCCTCCATTCCGTCCAGCAACAAACCCGTCCGCGTACCAAGCGGCGTCACGAACGGGCTCTTGACAACTCATGCTAGCCCGGATGGCGGGCTTGGCTCGTCGCTTCTCAGCTTGGTGGACTCTCGCCGTTAACTGTACGTTTCTGTGTGATAGACCACATAAAAACGTACAGTTAGTGTTCCCCTGACCGCTCGCGGCGGCCCCAAACCGCGATTGGGAAGGGCAGGGTAGACTGGGACGTTGCCGCCCGAACTCGCGGGTGCTGCCGCCAACCTCAAGGAGAATCCATGGCAGTCCGTGCTGACCTGCGTAACGTCGCCATCGTCGCGCACGTCGATCATGGCAAAACGACGTTGGTTGACGCGATGTTGTGGCAGTCCGGCGCATTCCGCGAGGGCGCCGACGTGAACACTCGGGTATTGGATTCGATGGATCTGGAACGCGAGAAGGGCATCACCATCCTGGCGAAAAACACCGCAGTGCGCCACGTCACCAGCGACGGCCTGACGCTCACCATCAACATCATCGACACCCCCGGTCACGCCGATTTCGGCGGCGAAGTGGAGCGCGGGCTGGAGATGGTGGATGGCGTGCTACTGCTGGTGGACGCCTCCGAGGGCCCGTTGCCACAGACCCGCTTCGTGCTCCGCAAAGCGCTCTCCAAGAAACTACCCATCATTTTGGTCATCAACAAGGTCGACCGTCCAGATGCACGCATCGCCGAAGTGATCGACGAAACATACGACCTTTTCATGGACTTGGTGGACGACGACGGTGACGCCTCCATCCTCGACTTCCCGGTGGTGTACTGCTCAGCAAAAGCCGGACGGGCGTCCCGCAACCGCCCGGCAGATGGCGACATGCCCGATGAGCCCAACCTGCAACCGCTGTTCGATCTCATCGCCGCAGCCATCCCCGCTCCGATGTACACCGAGGGCGCGCCACTGCAAGCCCGCGTCACCAATTTGGATTCGTCACCGTATCTGGGCCGTCTGGCGCTTTGCCGCATCGTGGAAGGCGACATCGTCCGGGGGCAGCAGGTGGCGTGGTGTCGCCGCGACGGCTCCGTCAGCAATGTACGGCTCTCCGAACTGCTGATGACCGAGGCACTGGAACGGGTGCCGGTGGATACGGCAGGCCCCGGTGACATCATCGCGGTGGCCGGCATCCCCGAGATCACCATTGGCGAAACCATCGCCGACCCCGCCGACCCGCGCCCGCTGCCACTGATTCACGTGGACGAACCTTCCATTTCAATGACCATCGGCTGTAACACTTCCCCGTTGGCGGGCAAAAGCGGCAAACTGCTCACCGCCCGGCTCGTCAAGAACCGCTTGGATACCGAACTGATCGGCAACGTGTCTATCCGGGTGTTGAACACTGATCGGCCGGATGCCTGGGAGGTGCAGGGCCGCGGCGAACTGCAACTGGCGGTGCTCGTCGAGATGATGCGGCGCGAGGGCTTTGAACTGACCGTCGGCAAGCCGGAGGTGGTCACCCGTATCATCAACGGCAAGGTACATGAACCGACAGAACGTCTCACCATCGACGTACCGGAGGACTACCTCGGACCAGTCACCGAACTGCTGGGCACCCGCAAGGGAGTGATGGAACACATGGTGAACCACGGCACCGGCTGGGTACGACTGGAGTACGTGGTGCCGTCGCGTGGCCTCATCGGGTTCCGTACCGAGTTTCTCACGGGCACCAGGGGCACTGGAATCGCCAACCATCTATTTGAGGGATACACCCCTTGGGTGGGCGAACTGCGTAACCGCAACACCGGCTCGTTGGTCGCCGACCGACAAGGAAAGGTTTCCTCCTACGCGCTGTTCAACTTACAGGAGCGCGGGGTGCTATTCGTGAAGCCTGGCGACGACACCTACGAAGGTATGGTGGTCGGCGAGAACGCCCGCCCCGACGACATGGACGTGAACCCCACCAAGGAGAAACACCTCACCAACGTACGCTCCAGCACCGGCGACGAACTGGAACGCCTCATCCCACCCCGACTGATGAGCCTGGAGCAGGCGCTGGAATACTGCGCGCCGGACGAATGTCTGGAGATTACGCCCGACGTGGTACGAGTGCGCAAAAATGTGCTCCCAGCACATGAACGCGCCAAGTTACGGGTGAAGGCCAAAAGCTAGCTCTACACTGGACGCATGGCGGCGATACTCGGACAAAACCCCACCCATGAAGCAGCTATGCAAGCGCTGGCCAACCGCGATATTGACCCGGATGACATCGCCACCGTAGCGGAACTGTTCCCCGACCTGCGCCCGGCGGTCGCGGCGCACCCGGCGGCGTACCCCGAGCTACTCGACTGGCTGGCAGGCATCGGTGACCCGACTATCGCGCTAATCATCGGATCTCGCCCCTCCCCACAGTCGGCACCAGCAGCACCGGTGACGCCTGCCGCGACATCCAATTCCGCCGATCAGCCGGTCGAATCGCCCACCCCAGTAAACGCGACGTCACCCCAGTTCTACACCGCCGCCCCGCAGCGGCGACTCGCCGTACAGCCCATCGTCATCATCCTGGCCGTCATCGCGGTGGTCGTCGCCGGAGTGCTGCTGTTCCTGCTACTGAATCTTGGTGACGACGACCCCACAGACACCCCCACCGGCCCGGTGACAGACCCCACGGCCACCGGCACCGCCACCCAAACCACCTCCGAACCACCACCCGCATACCCCACCGACGCCGACGGCAACGTACAACCGAACGAACCCCTCACCGAGGTGGCCTATGCGGTGGTGAGCGGCGAAGGCGGTGCCGCGTTGGTACACGCCCCCACCGGCCTGTCCGCGCCGTACGACACCTCGGTGTTCGGCACCATACCGCGCTATGAGGCCGTGAAGTTGCTCGGCACTCACAGTGACATAACCGGGTGGACGTTCGTGGAGTACGTCAGCTACGGCACTGAGATGGCACCGGTCACCGGCTGGGCGGAAAACAGCGCCCTGCAACGCCCCGAGAAGCCCCTGGTGCAGCCCGATTGGCGGATCAATGAGGGGCAATACGCGGTGGTGAGTCCCCAGGCGGGCCTCAACCTACGCACCGGCCCCAGCGCTGACTACGATGTACTGCTCACCATCCCGCAGCACACCGAGGTGGCAGAACACGGCTACAGCAGCAGCAATCACGACTGGGTGTTTATCCGCTACGAAAACATCGAGGGCTGGGTCGCCGCGCAATATCTGGAAACCCCTTAGCGGCCTTAGTGGCCACCGCTCTCCCAGCAGCGCGGGTCACGAAACTCGGCAAGACGAGCCCCGTAGGCCCGTGTCAGCGCCTGCTCATGCACCAGCGGAGCGTCGCCGGCCCCCAGGTCGGCCAGCAGGGCCTTGGCGTACGGCGGGTTCAGCGGTAGCAACGGCCCCAGAATGTCACTGGCCGTCAATCCGCCCAGCCGTGCCCCCTCGTCCAGGCCGGTTGCCAGCCCGAGGCCGCGGACAACCTTGGCCCAACTCCAGTTAGCCGACGCCGCCGTGGCGAGCGGCGTACGGTGGCTGAACGTGGATTTGAACCCCACCACCGGCTCTCCGTCGCCGACGCACAACACCTTGTCATTGATTCGCTGGTACATCCGCAGCATGGTGGTGAACGGAAACAATCCTAAACCGGCGAACTCGTAGCCCATATCGGGGTTGGTGACGCGCTCCCCCACCAGGTCAAGCGCGTTGCCGGTGAACAGGAAACGCTTCCCCGCCTGCGCCAAGGCGACCAGTCTTTCGCGATACGGTGCCAGCGCGCCCATCACCTGACGCTGCCCATTCTCGGTCATTGACCCCAGATACACCAGATCTATGTCGTCTCGCAGCGCGAACGCCGGGGTGTCCCCCAGCTTCGTCTCAATGACGGTGGCGGCGGGGCGACTCAGCGCCAGCAGTCGCACGTTAAAGCTATCGCCGTAAAGGTTAGCGACTTCGGGGAACAACTGCTCGATAATCATCGACACCACCTCAGCTCCCCAACTTCCGTCTCAGCTCAGATACCACTTCCGCGACGAACGTGGTGCTGTAGCAGACCACGTCATACAAAACATAGACCCGTTCTATACCGTCGGTGCGCAGCAGCGCGATCGCCTGCGCGGTGGAAGGTGCCGACGACATCTTCTCGCCGGGCACTCCGGCGAGAAGCGCCCTAGCCACATGGTCGAGATGGCGTGGCCCGGCGAACACCAGTTGCGTCACCCCGGCATCAGCAAGCACCTCGTAATCAGTGTCGTATTGCCAGCAGATGTTTTCTCCCGAGTTATCGAAGATGTCATCGATAGCCACGATCACGGCCTTACGCCCCGGCCAAGACGCGGCGTAACGAAAAGCCCCCGAAACCGCCATCGGGTTCAACCCCTTGGCCGCCTGTCCTATCACGCTGAGTTGTCCGACATGGTGTTCGCTGTAACGGGTGGTGTCGATGGTGAGCCCGGTGATTCGATCAGCCACGTTATCGGCCCCAAACTCGCTGAGCGCGGCGATGGCGGCGGCCTCGTTGTACACATTGGCCACGTTGTCGTTCAGAAGCGGATAGACACGTTCCCCCGCAGGCTCCGACAGGGTGACCTGACCGGCCTCGCTTCGGAGCACCTGATAATCCGCCGTTGCTTTCAACCCGTAGCTCACTCTCCGCTGGCCGGCAGAGCCGAGCTGTAGCGACACCGGATCATCGGCGTTCAGCACCAAAGTGGAACCGGCTGGCAACGCCTGATCCATAAACCAGCGCATATACTCTGGATGGGCGTTGCGCCGGATTGAGTCTTTGGTGAGGTTGGTCACCACGATGATCTCCGGCGTCAACCAGGAGTAGACCCGCTCACTGGAACGCTCGTCCACCTCGAACACCCCAATGTCGACCCGCTGTCCGCCCGTGAGCGTGGCGGTGGATGCGAGCAGCGCGGCTAGCCCGGCATCCAGATTCGCCCCCTGCCGGTTGGAAATCGCACCTTCGGGCGCGAGCGCGTCCGCGATCAGATTTGTGACGGTCGTCTTGCCGTTGCTTCCCGTAACCGCGATAACCCGAGCCGGTTTGTCGATGCGGCGCAGGAAGTCAGGGCAGATGGCCAACGCGACACGCCCCGGCACATGGGTGCCGCCACGGCCCAGCAGCCGTAACACCCTAGCCGCGAGTTTCGCCGCCCAGAGGGCGATCAGGAATCTCATGCCTGCTCCCGAGTAAATCCATCTCATGCCACCGTCGCGGCTGCTGACCGTCAGACTAACACGGTTACGACGGCTTAGATCACGAACCTTTCGCCCCTGCTGCTTACTACGCGCCCTTACGACCAGTTTCTTTTTCCCATGCGGAGAGTTGCTGCTCCAAGGCCTTCATCACCTCAAACACCTGGCTGGGTGGAATACGCACCCGTGATACCACCCCAGCCTTGATGATTACCCCGTCTTCGGTCGATTGCGCCGGTTCATGCAGCGCGGCAAAATCGAGTACGAAGGCATCGCTGGTGTGCCAAGCCCGTACAAAGTCGGCGTAAACACCGCTCGCTTGCTCTATCGGCATGTTGATCTGAAGTCGCTGTTCAGCCATGACATCAGCTTAGCGGTGTGCCGCCGACAGAGACGCCAAGGGCGCGGGCACCAAGGTAGAGTTGAGCCGTGAGTGGTCAGCCTGTCGAGCAGCGTTACGCTAATAACCCCGCCGCGGCGGTGGATGATGCCGACCGTACCTTGGTTGAGGAGCGGCTGAAACAGGCGTACGTCGAAGGCGACATCGACATCGACGAGTTTTTCATGCTGTTGGAGCGGTTGTGGGCCGCCCGCGTCGGCGGTGAACTGGTACCGGTGTTGCGTGCGCTACCCGCCAGCCTGCGCCACACCGGCCCGGCGCTCGGCAGCGACCCTGTCGGTGGTCCGCCGGGGGTGGCTCCACGGGGGCCGTCCATCTTCCAACGCAGACGTTGACCGCACCGGTGCCGTCGTGACCAACGCCACAGTGGCACCGCACCAAGGTATCGCTCACCTGTCGCACCGTCTCCAGCGACGGCGCCCTATGCGACTTCGTCAAGATCAACGAAACCGTCCCCTGGACTGTTCCATGAACTGCTTAAGAGGCTATCCCCGCCAACGGCACCCCACGGGCGGCCAATTCCGCCGCGCCGCCGTCGGGTTCAGTGAGCACCCAAAGCCCATCCTCCAGCACCGCGACGGTGTTCTCCCAGTGTGCCGCCGGGGAGCTGTCCCGGGTGACCACCGTCCAGTCGTCGTCCAACTCCACCGTCTCCTGCTTGCCCAAGGTGAGCATCGGTTCGATGCAAACAACCATGCCTGGTAACACACGCGGGCCGCGACCGGGACGACCATGATTGGGTATGTCGGGGCTCATATGCATCTCAGTGCCGATACCGTGGCCGGTGTAGCCGCGCACGATACCGTAGCGGCGCGGCTGCTTTTCCACGTAGCGCTGGATGGCGTTGGACACGTCAGATACCTGCGCCGCGCTCCACAACGCGGCAATGCCCGTCCAAGCCGCTTTGCGGGTGACGGCGATCAACTCCGCCGTCTCGGCCGAGACAGTTGACCCTACGGCTACGGTACGCGCGGCATCACCATGCCACCCCCCCAAGATGGCCCCGAAGTCGATGGACACGATATCGCCGTCGGCCAGCACCCGCCCGTCAGGGATGCCATGCACCACCACTTCGTTCGGGCTGATGCAGGCCACACCGGGATACGGGGTGATGCCCCACTCCGCGCCGTAGCCGAAAAAGCTCGACTTGGCACCAGCCTCTGCCAGCACCGCGCGTCCCACGGCGTCGATCTCGGCGGTGGTGACGCCGGGCGCGACTGCGGCGCTCATCTCCGCCAACCCCTGTTGCACCACCAGCCCCGCCTGCCGCATGGCGATGATCTGTTCCGGGGTCTTGAGTTGGATACGGGACATCAGCAGTCGCAACCGCGGGAGGTGACACCGGCAACCGGATCCAGCGCGGCGGTGATGCGCGCGGCGGTCTCCGCCACGGTGCCGGTGCCGTCCACCCGGGCCACTATGCCACGAGAGGCGTACTGTGCAATCACCGGCTCGGTCTGATCGCGGTACACGTCCAGCCGACGGGCGATGGTCTCGGCGTTGTCGTCGCTGCGCCCTTCCCGCTCACCACGTAGCAACAGCCGGTGGATGAGTTCCTCTGTGGGCACTTCAATCACCAACACACAGTTCAGCTGTTTGTCGTATTCCGCCAGGCAAGAATCCAGCGCCGCCACCTGAGCGAGGGTACGCGGGTAACCATCCAGCAGCCAGCCCGCGGTAGCGTCAGGTTCACGCAGCCGTGACGAAACCACCTGATCGGTTATTTCATCAGGAACCAGCGCGCCACTGTCAAGCAACGCCTTCACCTGAACCCCGAGCGGTGACCCAGAGGCCACAGCGGCACGGAACATGTCTCCAGTGGAGATGGCGGGAACCCGGTAGCGCGCGGATATAGTCACCGCCTGGGTACCCTTGCCAGAGCCAGGGGCACCCATGATGAGTAATCTCACTTCAAGAAGCCTTCGTAGTTGCGTTGATGTAGCTGGCTCTCGATCTGACGAACGGTGTCGAGACCAACGCCAACCATAATCAAAAGACTAGTACCACCGAAGGGGAACTTGCCAGAGGCACCAACCAACGCAATCGAAAGCATCGGAATAAGTGCGATAATGCCCAGATAAATCGAACCGGGGGCGGTAAGACGTGACAGCACGTAACCCAGGTAATCCTCGGTGGCCTTGCCGGCGCGCACGCCCGGGATGAACCCACCGTACTTCTTCATGTTGTCGCTGATCTCGACCGGGTTGAAGGTGATCGACACGTAGAAGTAGCAGAAGAACACGATGAGTACGAAGAAGGTGATGTTATAAATCCAGGAGTTGCTCTGACCGGAAAGGTTCTGATAGATCCACTGGCCCGCTGGGGTCTCCGTGCGGAACATGGCGTACAACACCGGCAGATACAGGATGGACGACGCGAAGATGATCGGAATGACGCCAGACTGGTTGACCTTCAGTGGGATGTAGGTGGTGGTGCCACCGAGCAGGCGCTTGCCCACCATCCGCTTGGCGTATTGCACCGGGATGCGACGCTGAGCACGCTCCACGAAGATGACAGCCGCCATCACCAGCAGACCCACCGCGATCACCATAAAGAACATGAACCAGCCGCGAGCCCCGGCGTTGGTCTCCTTGATGCCCCACATGCTGCTCGGGAACTGCGCCACGATCTGCGTGAAGATCAGAATGGACATGCCATTGCCCACACCGCGATCCGTGATGAGTTCACCCAGCCACATGATGATGGACGTGCCAGCCATCATGGTGAGAATCATCACGATGATGGGGAAGATTGATTTGGTGTAAACCACGTCAAGTGAACACCCGGAGAACATGTTGCCCGACACCGCCAGCATGGTGAACGACGTGGCCTGCAACACCGCCAGCACGATGGTGAGCCAGCGAGTGTATTTGGTGATGGTCGCCTGCCCGGTGGAACCCTCTTTCTTCAACGCCTCCAACCGAGGGATCACCACGGTGAGTAGTTGCAAGATGATAGAGGAGGTGATGTACGGCATGATGCCGAGCGCGAAGATCGTCAGGTTCAGCAGCCCACCACCGGAGAAGAGGTTAATCAACTGGTAGACGCTGCCCATTTCGCCGCTTTCGGCGATGGCCGCGCACTCTCGAATGCTGACCATGTTGACGTTTGGGGTGGGAATGGTGGTGCCGAGGCGGAAGAGCACCAAGACACCCAAGGTGAACAGGAGCTTTTTACGCAGCTCGGGAACCCGGAACACCTGGGAGAAAGCGCTTAGCACCTGGGACTCCTTCTTGCATAGCAACACGACGGCAGACACACGTCACCGACAACCTACATAGCGTACCGCGAATGCGCTGTGGTTAGGGAATCAGGCAGCCGAATACTGGTACCTCACGGCAACTGGCCGGCATAGCGCTGTCGCACCGAAGCATACTGCCACCCGGATTGAGACCTTATCGGGTTATGACCCGACGGAACTGTGCACCCCACTGGGCTGCGTCCTCCACTGAGGCCGTGCTCTCAACTGAGGCTGTGCTCTTCAACTACTGTGAGCCGCGTGGCATCGCCACTACCGCCGGTCGTGGGGTGGGCAAACCCACGACGGCTGACGTTCTAGAAGAGCTGAAGCACCCCGATGTTTTCCTCCACCGGGCGCAGAAACCAACGCGTCTACATGCATTCTGTAGCCGGCACTTCCAGGTAACTGGCCCAATGCTCATGAGACCGATTGGTGGTCGAAGACCACAGACCGGAACAAATAGTTTGGGGCCGCACCCCTAACAGGTACGGCCCCAAACCGCGCTCTACCTAAGCAGACTGCTGTCTACTTAGACTGGGCAATCAGCGACT
>JAIRRM010000191.1 GCA_031255975.1 Propionibacteriaceae bacterium
GTTGGTAAACCTGAAACAGGTGTTGGTGCAGGTGGGGGCTGACGGGGGGAACGACCGGCGTGGCGGTTACCGGTACGTGAAATCCATCTGGCGTTTTCTGGGAGCGGCCCGAGAACTGGGAGCAATCAACTGGTGGCAGTGGCTGGCCAGTGTGGTTCAGCGGACCCTGATTGCCATCGCCCCGCAGGGGCTACGCGCAAAGTTCTATTCGGCGGTACTGCGCAGAGACAGTCGCGCGACATGAGTCACCTGGCCAACGTCGCCGCCGACCAGGTGATTGCCGTCATAGTCGCCTACCGCTCCGGCGACGAACTTGTTGACTGCGTATCCGCGCTGCTCCAAGCTGGGGTACGCCGAATAGTGTTGGTCGATAATAACGATGCAAACGAGCAAAACGTAACAGTAGCAAAGCTGGCGGATGACCCGGCGGTTCGGGTGGTCGTACCGGGTGGCAACGTCGGCTTCGCGGCAGGAGTCAACGCCGGTGCCGCGGTGGCTTTGGAACTCGGTGCCAGCCTGCTGTGGTTCGTCAACCCCGATACCGTGGTGGATGCTCGCGCGGCGAACCAGCTAGCCGAAACGTTGCTCGCCGGGGATGCCGATCTGGTTTCCCCGCTGCTAACCACCGGCTCACCAACAGCCGAGCGCATCCTGTTCGCGGGCGGAAACCTTGATATGACACGGGGTCTGAGCACCCACGCGGACGAGGGCAAACCCGTCACCGCAGCCCCAACCGGGTTGCTACCGTGTACATTCATCACCGGCGCGGCCCCCATGATCGCCGCCGCCGCTTGGCAAGCCCTAGGCGGGTTCCGGGAAGACTACTTCCTCTACTGGGAAGACGCCGAACTCAGCTACCGTGCCCGCCAGGCTGGGTTACGACTCGCCGTCGTCGGCGCGGCCAGGGCATGGCACGCCGTCGGTGGGTCGTCTGCCATTTCAGCCGGGCATTCCCGCGCGGCGCACTACTACTACTCACGTAACCGGTTGTTGTTTGCTCGCGATTCGGCGCATCTGCTGGGCTGGTTGCTCGGTCGGGGCCTGCCGTACACCGTGGCAGACCTGATCTGGACACTCAGACGAGAACCAACCGAGCGATTTGGCAAGTTCAGAGCCGCGTTTTGCGGCGTTTTTGACGGGCTCAGAAATGTGCGGGGGGCCGCCCGCGGTCTTAGCTACCTCCACGCGGACAACGCGAAATCTCAGCCAGCGGCTTCGTCGTGACGCGGCAAGCCGAGCCTTTCGCGTATCAAAACACCCACCGCCGCTGGCGCCAGCCGTGCTGCGGCATATGTATGGGCATTTGCGGCGATGGCATCCCGGAACTCGACATCGGACCGTAATCGTCTCAACCAGCCTGCGGCGTCTTCAATGTCTGGCTCTGCCCACCTGGCACCCGCCGGGTATACCCCCACGTCTTCGCGCAGTGTCACCAGATCGTATCCGACCAGGCAGGCCGTGTCGGCGGTCATGAAATCCGTGTTGCCAGACCAGTTAGTAGCGACGCACGGCGTACCGAGCAGCATCGCTTCAGCGAGCACCAAACCGAACCCCTCCGCGCGATGCAGCGAGAGGAATACGTCACAAACCGCCGTTAAATCGTCAACCCGTTGCTTCGGCATAGTGTCAACAAACAGAAACACATGGGGTAGCCCCACTAGCTCATCACGTAGCATCTGAAGGTCGGCCGCTGACGGATAGTTGGCCTTAATGACGATCCCTACGCCGTCGTCTTCGCCGAAAGCACGACGGAACGCCCGAATGGCCCCCAATGGATTCTTGCGACCAGCTACCGAGTTTGAGTCAAACATCGCCAACACCAAGAAAAGATCCGCGGGCAAGCCGAACGCTTCCCGTCCGGCTCCGGAAGCCTCGGCTTTCGCCGGATGCGGTACGCGGTATACCGGTTTGTCGGTGGCTTTTCGTAGCGCCTGACACACGAACTCGGACGGTGCCCACAGTTCATCTACCAGCGCCAATCCTTTCGTCCATTCATCGGGGATACTCTCAAGCTCCCAGACCCAGACACCGATCGTGCGACGTTTATCCCACATTTCGCGGCCCACCAGCGAAAAAAGCTGCCACAACGCCGGGGGATTGAGATTGATTACGTTGGTGTTATACGGCAAAGTGTCGCTGATACGCTCGGCCCAAGTGGAATCGCCGTAGCTCATGGCGTTGGCAGGTGAGAAATCGTAGAGCGTGAAAGGTACCTCGGCGGCATCCAGCGCTTCGGCACACAACCGTACCGCCTGTCCGAGTCCCATTTCGGCCCTGATATAGCCAACAAGATTCACACCGTCGGTGGCGGCATCCTTGTCAAGCGGCAGCAGCGGCCGCGCGGCCAACCCGCCTTCAGCCTGGGCGATGACCGCCCCCTGCGCCTTGCGCAGCCAGGCGTGCGGCAACACTTTGAGCAGCAGTGGCCGCAGCCGTTGCGCCAACGCCAACACTCGGACGCTGAAAGACATGCCCGCGCCTACTGCCCCTTGGCGGCGTAGTTCGCCTCGACT
>JAIRRM010000039.1 GCA_031255975.1 Propionibacteriaceae bacterium
CCTCGCGGCACGGGAACTGGTGGCCACCCTGAGCGCTATCACCGCCGGCTTTGACCCGGTGCCACAGCCCACCGATGGCATCACCCTGGCCCCAAAACTCACCGTGGACGAGGTGCGCCTCGACTGGAGCGCGCCGCGACATGCCATTTGCGGATTGGTGCGAGGCGCGAACCCGAACCCTGGAGCCTGGACGTTGTTCCGAGGCGAGCGGCTGAAGATCTTACGGGCCACGTCGCCACTTGAAGCCGTGCCTGGGGCTGCCGCCGCCGCGCCCGGAACGCTCATAAACACCAAACGGGAACTGCTGGTGACCTGCGGCGAGAGTAGCGTGCTCCGATTGGATCAGGTACAGCCGGTCGGCAAGAAGCCGATGACCGGGGCGGATTGGGCCCGCGGAATACGGATACAGGCGGGGGAGCGTTTTGGCTAGGAAGCCGGATCGTCGTTCGTTCGGCGGTGGTTCGCGCGATATTCAGGGCGGTAATCGGGTGCGCTTGGTCGCGTTCCGGGCACTGCGCCGAGTCAGTGCTGAGGCTGGTTATGCCAATCTGGTGGTGGCGGACGTGCTGCGCGAGACCGGTCTCACCGGGAAGGACGCGGCGGCTGTAACCGACATGGTAAGTGCCGCCTGTCGCTGGCAGGGCACTCTTGATCGCATCATCGCTGCCGCCGCCGGTCGTGAATTATCCACGCTGCAACCGGCGGTGGTGGATGTGCTCCGGCTCGGTGCCGTGCTCTGGGCGGAGTCCACCCCGGCACATGCCGTGGTTTCCGAAATGGTGACGCTGGCGCGTAATGCCATCGGTGAACGGGTCAGTGGCCTGGTAAACGCCGTGATGCGTCGAGTGGTCGGCAAACCCATACCCGAATGGCTAGCTGAACTCAGCGCCGGGATGGACATGCTGGATGCTCTGTCCGTGCGTCATGCCCATCCGCGTTGGATCGTAGCCGTGTTCGCCGAGTTGCTACCCGCGAATGAATTGGAGGCGGCGCTCAACGCTGACAACATCCCACCTGTTCCCACGTTGGTGGCGAGGCCGGGGCTCATCGCCAGGGACGCCCTGCTGGCGGCGGGCGGTGGCGCACCCACGGCATACTCCCCGTACGGCGTCACTCGCCCCGGAAACCCCGCCGAACTATCGCCGGTGCGCATCGGCTGGGCCGGGGTGCAAGACGAGGGCAGTCAATTGGTCACATTGGCCGCAGTCCGCGCTGCCACCGCGTACCCCGTGTCTGGGCCGTGGCTGGACATGTGCGCCGGGCCAGGCGGCAAGGCCGCGCTGCTGAGCGGATTGGCGGCCGAGCAGGGCCGTACCCTGTTGGCCAACGAACTGCAACCCCATCGCGCCCGACTTGTGGCTCAAGCGCTACGCGGCTATCCCGGCGGCACCCATCTGGTAGTCACCGCAGACGCTCGTACCGCGCCCTGGCGAGAAAGCAGCTTTGCCCTCACGGTGGCCGACGCACCCTGTTCTGGGTTAGGGGCGCTGCGCCGTCGCCCTGATTCCCGCTGGCGGCGTGAGCCGAAGTCCATCAGCGAACTCAGCGAGTTGCAACGCGACCTCATGGAGTCGGCTGTTCGCGCCACCGCGCCAGGCGGTGTCGTCGCCTGGATCACCTGTTCGCCGCACCCGGATGAAACCGCTGCCATCGTCAACCATGCGGCGGCGATCCACGGCCTTACACTGCTGGATGCGCCGTCTTTCCTGCCAGAAGTGCCTGATGCCGCTGCGGCCAGCGACTCCCGATTCGTGCAACTCTGGCCGCACCGACACGGCACGGACGCAATGTTTCTCGCCCTGGCGGTGAAACCCCACTAGGCTGGGTGCTGTGGAGATAAGGATCACGCCAAGCATTTTGACCGTCGACTTCGCCGATTTGGCAGCCGAAATGCGGCGGGTGCCAGGCGCTGACGGATTCCACCTCGACGTGATGGACAATCATTTCGTGCCCAATCTCACCTTTGGATTGCCGGTGGTGCGCTGCCTGCGCCAGGTGAGCGCCCAACCGTTTGATCTGCATCTGATGATTGAAGACGCCGACCGCTGGGCACCGATCTACGCCGCCGAATCGGGTGCGGAAACCGTCACTTTTCACGTCGAAGCCTCCAAAGCGCCGATCCGGTTGGCGCGCGAACTGCGTCGTCTCGGGGTGCGGGCCGCCATGGGGTTGAAGCCCGCCACCCCCATTGAGCCGTACGCCGACATGATTACCGAACTCGACCAGATTCTGCTGATGAGTGTGGAGCCGGGATTTGGGGGGCAGAAGTTTCTGGATGTGGTGGTACCGAAGATCCGTCGCACCCGCGAAATCATTCGAGGCAGCGGCGCGCAGATCGCCATTCAGATTGACGGCGGTATCTCGGTGGAGACCATCGGACGTTGCGCCGAAGCCGGAGCGGATGTGTTCGTGGCGGGTTCCGCCGTCTACTCCGCCGCCGATCCGGATGCCATGGTAACCGAGTTGAGGAAGCTGGCTGCGGCGGCCTACTGCGGCATGTGAGAACCACCTCCTCCGCCTCGTCGCCGTCCAATCCTTTCTCCGGGCCGGGGGCGTGTTTTCGCGGGAGCGATGAACATACGGATGGTGCCGACGCTTTTGTGGTGGGCACCCTCGGGTTGCAGCTGTTCGCTACGCCAGGCACGCGGATTCATTACCGCTTTCTGAAACCAACCCCGGCGCTCGGTAGTACCCATCCCAGGCGGCGGTTGGCTGGCTGATCGCGACGCTATCTCCCAGGATCGCGGAGGAACCGCTCGAACTCCTGGGCGATAGTCTCGCCGGTCACGGTGGAGATGTCGTCCGAATCCCAACCCCGCTCCAGTTCCTCGACGTATTCGCTGATCTCTGGGTCGTCGTCCACCAACTGCGAGACACGCCGCACCCAGTCGCGCGCGTCGGTTTCCAGCTTGCTCAAGTCAAGGTCGGCAGGGTTACCGAGCAGCGCCCGTACCTGGGTGAGCAGGGTGTGTACCGCTAACGGATTCTCGTTCGACGCCGCGTAGTGCGGCACCGACACCCACAGGTTCACCACCTCGCAGTCGGGGATGCCGCGACAGGCATCGGCCAGTATCCCGATGATGCCGGTAGGGCCTTCGTAGTCGCTACGGGCCAGCATCACGTCGATCTCTGGTGAAGTGGATGAGCCGTTGATCGGTAAGCCCCGAGTGTGCGGCACGTCTGCCAGCATCGACCCCAGCACCACCACCAGAGCGGGCTTGGCCTCGGTGATCTTTTCCACCACGATACGGGTGAAAGTGCGCCACATCAGGTTCGGTTCCGGCCCGTCAACGAGCAACAGATCTTGATTGGCGGTTCGCGCGGTAGCGAATCGTATCGATGGCCAGATGATCTGGCGTTCCGTCTCCTGACCCTCCACCTGGGGACGGGTGGCGGTGTAGTCCCAGAACAACTCGTCGTCTAGCTCGTAGACGCTTTGGGCGTCATAGCACTGCGCCAAAAAGTGGAGCGCACCGGTAGCTGCTTCGCCCGCGTCGTTCCAGCCATGGCAGGCGACGATGACCACTGGCCTTGCCAAGCGCTTGAGTCCTCTCGTCACGACTCCCAGCTTACTCGGAGGCGTCGCGTCGCCAGGTATGCTCATCGGCATGACCTCAGCCTTACGCGACTCGCTGACCCACCAGGTGTTGCTCGGCGACGGCGCGATGGGCACCGAATTGGAGAAACTGGGGCTGTCCAGCGCCGATTTCGCAGGTCACGAGGGTTGCAATGAGATTCTGAACGTGACGCGTCCCGACGCGGTGGCAGATGTACACCGGGCCTATCTGGCGGCAGGGTCGGATTTCGTGCTCACCAACACCTTCGGTTGTTGCGTCACGGCGCTCAGCGATCACGGGTTGGTGGGGCGGTTGGCGGAGTTGGCAACCGCCGCCGCCCGCATTGCTCGGGGAGCGGCGGACGCGGCCAGCACTTCCACTAAGCCCCGCTTCGTTATCGCCGATGTCGGACCTGGCACCAAGCTGCCAACGCTGGGCCAGGTTACGTTCGCCGCGTTGCGCGACGGCTACGCGAACCAACTCCGTGCCATGGCGGAAGTGGGCATCGACGCGGTGCTAGTGGAGACTTGCCAAGATCTGTTGCAGACGAAGGCTGCGGTGATCGCAGCGAAACGGGTACGTACAGAACTTGGCTTGGATCTGCCCATCTGGGCCAGTGTCACTATCGAAACAAACGGTGCCATGCTGCTCGGCAGCGACATCACCGCCGCGCTCACCGTGCTGGAGGGGCTCGGGGTGGAAGTGATCGGGCTTAACTGCGCCACCGGCCCCGACATGATGGCGCCGTATCTACAAGTGCTGTCCCGCCACGCCAGCGCCAGGCTGCGCTGCGCCCCCAACGCGGGGCTGCCGGAACTCAGCGCCGCCGGGCCGCTGTATCCACTCACCCCTGAAGCTTTCGCGGCTAGTCTTACCGATTTCACCGAGCGTTATGGGCTGGCGGTTGTCGATGGTTGCTGCGGCACCACTCCGGCGCACATCCAGGCGTTGGCCGCCACACTTACCGAGCGTCGCGTCCGGGAGCGCATCCCCGAGCCGCTCCACGCCGTCAGTAGCCTTTACGATGCGGTGACGTTGCGGCAAGACACTAACTACTTGGCGGTGGGGGAACGCGCCAACGCCGCCGGTTCCAAAGCGTTCCGCGAAGCCATGCTGGACGACGATTACGACCGGGCGGTCGCGCTCGCCAAGCGTCAGAGCAACACCCATGTACTTGATCTCTGCGTTGATTATGTTGGCCGCGACGGGGTACATGACATGGCAGAATTGGCGCGGCGCTTCGCCACCGCCATCGACCAGCCGGTGATGCTGGACTCGTCAGTGCCCGCGGTGATGCGAGCCGGTTTGGAGGCGACGCCGGGGCGCGCCATTGTCAATTCGCTGCATTTGGAGGATCCGGACAAGTTCGCTGCCATGGCTGAGTTGGCGGCGGAACACGGCGCGGCGGTGGTGGCGCTCACCATCGACGCACAGGGCATGGCTCGTACGGTAGAACGCAAACTGGAGGTTGCCGAACGGCTGCTCACCGCGCTGGATGAGTACGGTATCGCGCCGCGTGACGTACTGCTGGACTTTCTCACCTACCCCATCACCACCGGCAGCGAGGTGAATCGTGGCGACGCGGCGGCCACCATCCGCGCTATCGCGGAGTTTGCCCGGCGACACCCGGAGGTGGGCACGGTGTTGGGAGTATCGAACGTGTCATTCGGCATCAAGCCCGCCGCGCGCCGGGTGCTCAACTCGGTGTTTCTATACGAGGCCAGGCAGGCGGGGTTGCAGGCCGCCATCGTGGACGCCGGGAAGATCATGCCACTGGAGAGCATTCCCGGCCAGCAGCTACTCACCGCGCTTGATCTCATCTGGGATCGCCGCCGCGAGGGTTACGATCCGCTGAACGCCTTCCTGGCGCAGTTTGACGGCGACGACGCCACAGTGGGGTCGGCCGCTAATCGCGACCGCTATGCCGGGCTGAGTCTGCGGGAACGGTTGTCCGCCCGGATCGTCGCCGGTGACGGTGACGGACTGGAAACCGATCTGGCCGCCGCCCTCGCCGCTGGAATGAAACCGCTCGACATCATCAACGCCGAACTGTTGGACGGAATGCGCCAGGTCGGCGAACTGTTTGGTGCCGGACGGATGCAGTTGCCGTTCGTATTGGCCAGCGCTGAGACCATGAAACGCGCAGTGGCCCAGTTGGAACCGCTCATCGCCAAAGCGGGGCAGGCCGCATCCAAAGGCAGCATTTTGCTGGCCACGGTGCGGGGCGACGTACACGACATCGGCAAAAACCTGGTGGACATTATCCTCAGCAACAACGGCTACCGGGTGGTGAATCTGGGTATCAAGCAACCCATCTCCGCTGTCATCGACGCCGCGTTGCGCGAGAATGTCGATGCTATCGGGCTCTCCGGGTTGCTGGTGAAATCCACCCTGGTGATGCGCGACGATCTGGCGGAACTGGCCCGGCGTGGCCTCTCCGAGCGTTTTCCGGTGGTATTGGGTGGTGCCGCACTCACCAGAGCGTACGTAGCCGACCAGTTGGCCCCCACGTACCCGGGCCAGGTGCGTTACGCCAAGGATGCCTTCGCCGGTTTGGAGTTCATGGAAGATCTCGCCGCTGGGCGGCTCTCACAGCCACCGGCTGAGCGTCAACTCCTTTCAGCCACGGCTACGACTACGGCTTCCACGGCGTCACGATCCGCGACATCTGTAGCGCCACGACCCCAAGCCGACGCCGTGGAGCCGTTGGCAAGCCTCGTTCCGCCGTTTTGGGGTGACAGCATCGTCACCGCGACACTTGATGATCTGTTGCCGCACCTTGACCTGCGCACTCTGCTGAGCGCTAAATGGGGGCTACGAGCATCGCACGGCATGGAGCGACTCATTGACGAACAACGCTCGCGCATCGATACCGCCATCCTCCGGGCCCGCGACTTGATAGAACCGCAACTGGTGTACGGGTACTTCCGGGCGCGTAGCGACGGCGAAACACTGCTGATCGAAGACGAGTCCGGCGCTGTGCTTGCCCGATTCACCTTCCCGCGACAACAACGCCCACTGTATCGCTGCCTCACCGACTTCTTCCACGCCGCTGAGCCAACCGCGCCGGTCGTATTGCCACTGCAATTGGTCACTATCGGTGCTCGATTCGCCTCGGGCACTCAGGCCCTTTTCGCCGCTGATCGCTACCGTGACTATCTGGAGTTGCACGGCCTGGGGATGCAGCTGGCGGAGGCGTGTGCCGCCTGGGCGCATGATCGTATTCGCAAAGAACTGGGCCTTGCGCCGGGGCAGGGCGAGCGATTCTCGTTCGGCTATCCCGCCTGCCCTGATCTCTCCCAGCGCCGTATTCTCACCGAACTGCTGGGCGCGGATCGCATCGGAGTGAGCCTCACCGAGACGTTCCAACTGGATCCCGAAGCAGCCACAGACGCCATCGTCGTCACGCATCCGGCAGCCCGGCATTTCTCTGTTCACTGAGCCTACTGCGACAATGGACGGCGTTATGAGCGCCTTATCCCATGCTTCATCCAAGCCGCTAGCCATCCTCTGTGACTATGACGGCACTCTGGTAGACACCGAAAACATCTGGATCGATGTCGAGACGGACATGATGGCCGCCCGCGGCGTGAAGTGGACCCGCGAACAGGGACGCGAACTGAGTGGTTCCAATGAACGCCATGCATCGGAGGTGATGCTGGCGGCGCTCGGCATACCCGATGCGTCTGACGCGGCCATTGCCGAACTGTCATTGGAGCGCTCCAAGCTGGCCGCCGAACGGGTACGCGCACTTCCGCTGCCGTGGCGACCGGGGGCCGAGCGGTTGCTGGAAACCGTGTACGAAGCGGGCATACCATGCGCGCTGGTTTCGGCGAGCATAGCGCTGGTGCTGGAGGCCGGAGTGTCGCGAATGAAGCCGAACCGCTTCGCCTGTGTGGTGGACGGCGAGATGGTCACTCGGGGCAAACCAGCTCCCGATGCCTATCTGCTGGCTGCCGGGCGACTCGGGTTCGCAGCCCGCGACTGCCTGGTGATCGAGGATTCTCCCGGCGGCACGGCGGCGGGGCGCGCCAGTGGTGCGGTG